>CAILKC010000219.1 GCA_903834675.1 uncultured Victivallales bacterium
AGCCCTGTAGGGGCGAGCTATCTGCCCTCGGTTCGCGCTGAGGTCGCATGGTCCGCCCCTTCAGGGCTCAATCTTCGCTGTGGACGGGTACCCAGGGCGTTGCCCTGGGCGCCCGAAACGCCCCCTTGGGGCTGAATACCACGGCCCATCGTTATTGCACAGGTCGAAAAGAATAGCACGACGCCAGGGATTAGCGAGTTCACTTCACCTCCCGGAGCGCGGCCGTGGCGGCCGTCGGCGCCCTGGCCGTGGCGGCCGCAACGCCGCCGCCGGGCGTGCCGGTTGCGGCGTCTCGCCCCGCAGGATGCGCGCGATGGCGTCAGGAGCCACCCGGGAGCGTGGCACCGCGGCCCTGAACCAGCTGCGCACGTCCTCGTCTAGGCCCATACCGTGCATGTAGTTGTACACGGCTCGGCGCAAGCCATCGCCGAGGGCATCGTGGTCCACCCCGAGCGGATCGACGAAGGCGATTTCATTGCGGGCGAAGGTCGACGGTATGGGGTCCAGGCGAATGCCGAAGCGCTGCGGTTCGGCGCCGATGACGCTATGCGTGGTGGCGGCGAAGCGGTGCCAGAAGGCGGAGCGGATCAGCCCCAGCGCGAACATCTGGCGCAGGCGTTCGAGGGCGTCGACGGTTTCCTGTTCGGTCTCGGTTGGCACGCCGTACATCAGGTAGGCGTGGACCATGATCCCCGCGCCGGTCAGGGCAGCGCAGGCCCGCACGGCCTCCGCCATGGTGATGCCCTTGTTGAGCAGTCCGAGCAGGCGCTCATCGAGGGCTTCCAGGCCGCCGGTGACCGCGATGCACCCAGATTCGGCCAGTTGGCGTGCGAGGTCGGCATCGAAGGCGGCTTCGAGGCGGATATTACCCCACCAGGTAACGACCAGGCGGCGGCGGAGAATCTCGGCGCCGAGGCGGCGCAGTAGCGCGGGAGGAAGGGCCTCGTCAACCAGGTGGAAAGCCTGGCAACCGGTCTGCCGGCGTAGGTCCTCCATCCAGTCGAGCACACGTTCCGGAGTCGGCTGCTCGAAGCGGTGGATGTAGTCCAGCGTGGTGTCGCAGAAGGCGCAGCGGCGCCAATAGCAGCCATGCGCCACCATCAGCTTGGTCCAGCGCTGGCTGCTCCACAGGACCTGCATGGGGTTGAGCATCTCGGTCAGCGGCAGGTAATCGCTCAAGGGCAGCGACGTGTAGTCCGGCGCCGGCAGGTCGCCATGCCGGGGACCAGGTTCCGCGCTGCCCTCCACGAAGCGCACCGCGCCGTTCACCCTCACGAAGGTGCGCACCAGCCCGGCGTCCCCGCCACCCGCCGCCTGCCGAACGACTCCCCCCAGGGCCTGGAAGCCATCATCCAGGCAGACGTAGTCGACCTCGTCAAACAGTCCGGCGTCCTGGAGGTCGCGCAACTCGGTATTCACGTAGCCACCACCCAGGACAAGGCGGACAGCCGGGTTCAGCCGCCGACTGGCACGGGCCAGCCGCAGCGCCCCGTAGAGCGTCCCCGGAAAGGGCACCGTCAAGCCGATCAGGTCTGGCCGGTGCGCCGCCAGCGCCTCGGCCGCCACCTCATCGATCAGACGGTCGATGAGCGTCGACGGCCCATCGAGACGAGCCCGCAGCGGCGCCAACGAGGGCAGGGACTGGCAAAGCCTTTCCTCGTAGCGCGACAGACCGAATCCCGGATCGAGGCCGCGGGTGACCGCCGCCGCAATATCATCAATGAACAAGCTGGCGAGATAGCGTGCCTGATCCGCCACCCCCAGAGTGCCGAAGGCCCAACGCAAGCTGCCGTCCTCATCGACTTCTTGCTGTCGCATGACCTCGAAGCGCGGCCCCTCGGGCAGCGTGCCCAGCCGGACCAGCCGGTAGGCCAGCGCGGGCTCCTTCCCCTGCAGAAAACGCACCACCGGCTCGACCCAATCGATGTAAGCCTCCGCCTGGGTGACGAAGAAGGCCGTGTCCGGGGAGGCGGGGCGCTGCGCCAGCGCCTCCCGTACCCGCCTCAGCCCAGCCGCGCTGAGCAGGCGCAGCAGCAGGGCCAGTGACGCATCGGCCTGGCAAACGTCCACGCCCTGCGCCCGCAACCAGGCCGCCAGCAACGGCGTCGCCGGATACGGGGTGTTGCCCTGCAGCAGGGGCGGAGTCATCAGCAAGACGCGCATGCTTCTCCAGCTTGCCTGTGAGAGAATCAGGCCTCGGGGTTCAGCCTCGCTTACGGCAGGCGCCAACGCGAGCAGAGCAGAGCGCACTTGTCCTCGACCGCCTGCGGTTTCTGGTAGTAGACCGAGAGCAGGTCGCCGCCGGGCAGTTCGACGGTCGCTGGGTAGCCGAGATCGCCGTCGGGTCCATCGTCGCGCAGGATCCAGTCGTGCTCCCAGTTCAGGCCACCATCGCGGCTCAGGGCAACGCGCTGACCAAAGGGCGCCTGCCGGTAACCATAGGTCAGTACCAGCGTCCCCGAGGAATGCGCCAAGAGATGCGGCGGCGAGCCGTGGAAGCCAAGCCCGCGTGGCAGGCTCCAGGTGCGCCCGTCATCCCGTGATTCCGTCTGCATGATACTGAAGTTGATCAGGCCCACCTGGGTCACATCGCCATCGGGACCGCCGCAGTTCTGCAGCCGGATCATACCGACCAGCCGACCATCCGGCAGCTCCGCGACATGAGCTTCGTGATAGCAGCCCCAGGCCGTGCCCGCCGCCAAGGGCACCGCGCCGAGCGCCGACCAACTCGTGCCGTGGTCGGTGCTGCCCATGGCCACGATGCCACCCTTGCTCAACTGTTCGAAGGACCCGCACTCCTTGCCCAGGTACAGCAGCGACCCGTCGCGGCGCCGAATGGGCCCATGCGGCGAATTCAGCGGCGCCCTGACCGGGGCGCCCCAGGTGTCGCCAGCATCCTCGGAGACCCGCAGCCAGGCGCCTTCGAAGCGGCCCTTGGCCGCGTCGGTCATGCGCGCCATGCCGGCCGCCCACCAAGCCTGCTTCTCCGGCGGCAGCGCCTTGACGATCTTCTGAATCCAGTCCGACGAGAAGTAGCGCCGCGTATCGCTGCTGAACCAGGTCACCAGCAGGCGCCGACCACCCAGGCAGACGGCGCCCGCGTCGCGGTCGTCCAGAGGGCCGTCGTTGATCACCCGTGGCGCGCTCCAGGTGCGTCCTTCGTCCGAACTCACGCAGAGCACCGTACGGCCAAACGGACAGACGTGCTCCGCGCGCAGACCCGAGGCCACCGCCGCCAGCGTGCCGTCTTCGAGCCGCGCCACCGACGGCCAGCCGAAGTAGCCCAGGAACTCCTTGGGCATCGAGCAGATCACCCCAGGTTCCGCCTGCAACCTTGCCGCACTCATCGCCTCTTCCTCCTTGCTGGATCTTTACCACACCACCAGGCCCTCAGCATAGCCCCGCGACCAGCGAGCCGCCAGCGCGGGTCCGCCCCCGGGCGGTTGACAAGGGCGCCTCGGGGACTGACGTTTCGCGGTGCTTGTTCGTGGCGTCCGTGCGTGCTGCCCAACCGCCCAATCGACGAGGTCCTGCCGTGAGGTTGCTGACGATGACTGTGCTTCTGGTCCCCATGCTGTTGACCGCCGCTGCCTCGGGGCCGCCTCTGGTGCTCAGCGCTGGAGAGAGCCTGGAACCCTGGAGCGGCGGGCAGATCACGCTCCTCCCCGACGCCCGTGAGGGTCGCCCGGCGGTCCGCTACACCGTGCCGGAAGGCGGGCCGCGGGGGCCGGTTCTTGACTTCTCGCGCCTCTCCACGCCGCTGAGCCGCGACCTGGTTCTCACCTTCTGGTATCGCTTCTCCGGCCGGGGATCAAGTTCGCTGTTCGTCAAACTGGTCGACCCGCAGTACTCGCAGGGCTGGCAAGCGACCTGGGAGGTTCTGGATCGCACCGAGGCCACGGGCGAGTGGGCCTTGGCAACCATCGATCTGGCCAGCGAGTGGATGAAGTGGGGTGACCAGCCGGTCGCCAGCGGCCGCTCGCTCAACTTCCGCACCGAGGGCTCTGCAGGAAGCGCCCTGACGCTGGACCTGGCGGAAGTCAGATTCAGCCCCAAGCTCTTCACCGCGACCCTGCTGGAGACGCATGTCAAGGATGGCGTCGGCACGGTACGGTTCGAACTGACCAACCTGACCACCGCGGAGCTGGTGCTGCTGACCGCGGTCGGCAAGCAGCGCAGCGAGGTCCGCCTGGCCGGCGGGACGACACAGCCGACCGAGGTCGCCGTGGCTGCGGACCCCGCACAGTGGCAGGCGCTGGCCCCGCTGGCGGCGCTCACGGCCGTGGTCTCGGTAGCCGCTCAGGGGGCGCCCGAGAGCGAGCGCCGGTTCTGCCTGAGCCTGACGAAACCCCTGCGCCTGCCGCCGCACCCGCGCCTGCTTCTCAGCGCCGCCGAGCTCCCGGCCCTCAAGGCCAAGATCGCGCGGCTGGAGTGGGCCCGGGCCGCTTACGAGGCAGAGACCAAGCGCGCCGATGGCTGGTTGACCAAGCCGGTGGAACTGCCGACGCGCGGCAGCCAATGGTGGCACTGGTATGCCTGCAAGAAGGACGGCACCAGACTCCAGACCGTGTCACAGACCGAGCACAAGTGCCCGGTCTGCGCCCAGGTCTACTCCGGCTGGCCCTACGACGACGTCGTGCTGGACCGCCTGCACGGGGCCCTGGCCGAGGGTCTGCGCTCCCTCGGCCTCGTTTACCAGTTCACCCAGGAGGCGCGCTACGCGGCCAAGGCCAAGGAAATCCTGCTTGCCTACGCCGAACGCTACGAGTCCTACCCGCTCCACAACATCCATGGCAAGCCCGCCGTCGGGGGCGCCCGTGTCGGGCCGCAGACGCTGGACGAATCTACCTGGTTGATCCCCATGTGCCAGGGCGCCGACATGATCTGGGAGACGCTCACCGACGCCGAGCGCGACCAGGCCGAGAAGGGCCTCTTCCGCCCCGCCGCCGAGGTCATCCGCCAGCACCGCATCGGCATCCATAACATCCAGTGCTGGAAGAACTCCGCCGTGGGGTTGGTGGGGCTGTTGCTGGAGGACTCTGAACTGGTTGCCGATGCAATCGCCTCGCCGCACGGGTTTCGCGCGCAGGTGGCCCAGGGCGTCTCCGCCGATGGCCAGTGGTACGAGGGCGCCTGGGGCTACCACTTTTACACCGTCTCCGCCCTGCTTCCTTTGCTGGAAGCGGGTGAGCGCTGCGGGTTGGGCTTGTACGCCTTCGAACGTGACGGCCGTTCCTGCCGCGGCCTCTTCGATGCGCCGCTGGACCTGGCCATGCCCAATCTGGTCCTGCCGGCTTTCAACGACTCGGGAACGGTCAGCCTCAAGAGCCAGGCCCGCTCCTACGAGTACGCCTTGGCGCGCTATGGCAAGCCGCGCTACGCCGAAGCGCTCGGACCGGACCGGCGCAACCCCTCGGCCCTCCTGGTCGGCGTCGACGTCCTGCCCGCGGTGCCGGCCGAGGCGGGTGGCAGCCGCAATGTGACCGCCGCGGGCTATGCGATCCTGGCTCACGGCAACGGCACCGATGCGGCCTGGCTCTGCCTCAAGTATGGGCCCCACGGCGGCGGTCATGGCCACGATGACAAACTCAACTTGCTCGCCTACCGCAAAGAGTGCGCATTCGCCATCGATCCTGGCACCGCTGCCTATGGAGTCCCGATTCAGAAGGAGTGGTTCCGCGCTACCCTGGCGCACAACACCCTCACCGTGGACGAGCAGAATCAGAAGCCGGCCGAGGGCGCCTGCCTCGCCTTCGGCACGCAGCCGGAGCAGGGCCTGTCGGCGGTGTTGGCCGCGGCCGGACCGGTCTACCCGGGAGTCATCTACCGGCGGGCCGTGGCTCTGGTGGACACCGACCTGGTGTTGATTCTGGACCTGGTCTCGGCCGACACCGAGCACACCTTCGATCTGGCCTGGCACAACACGGGAACCTGGACCACGCCACCCGCCGGAGTGCCGGTCCAAGCGCCGCAGAAGCCCGGCTACATGCATCTCAAAGACACCGTCCGTGTCGAGGGTGACCTGCCCGTCATCCAGGCGTCGAAAGACCTCGCCGTGGCGTTGACCGTGACCTCGGCGCCGGGCGAGACCTGGGCCGGACGCGGTTTTAACGCCCGGGACGAGAACCGCCCCGTCGCCATCATCCGGCGCACACACGGGCGCACCGCCCTCGTCGGCTGGGCCCTCGATCTGAGCGGGAAACTCAGGGGCGTGCGCCTCTCCGGCACCCCCGAGGATGCCTGCCTGGAAGTGGACGGCCCCGGCGGCCCAGTCCGCCTCCTGGTCAAGCCCGGAACCCCGACTCCGCTCGCGGTCGAAGCGGCCGACCGAAGGCTGGACGTCCCGGCCTGGCGTTAGTGCCTCGCCTGGCGCCACCGCGCCGCGGGAATGAACCCGCGTCCTGGTATAAGAGGCTCTTGCAGAACCCCGCGGCGGACCCCGAAACGGGCTTGGCGGCGCGGGCTCCAGGGCCAGACGCGGGGTTCGGCAAGAGCCTCAGATAGGAACCGCAGAGGGTCGAGGGGTGAAACGGCGGTTCGCATATCGGGATGTCCGGCACCAGCCGAACCCTGAACCCCCAGGACCCGAGTAGTCACCACCCACGGAACTCACCTGCGCCCGCGCTGGCCTTTGACCCGCCGCATCTCACGGCTAGGTTGCACGCCGGGTTTACGGTTGCTGAGTGTCCAGGTTCCGTAGTCCAAAGCCTAAGGTTTGCCGCAGGCGTCGTTCGAGGTTCGTCATTCTGACTTCTGGAGGTCTCGCCATGCCATTCCGCATCTGTGTCATCGGCTGCGGCGCGCTCTCGAGCCGCGCTCATGGACCCGCCTGCCGACGCTATGCCGAGCGTCACTCGGGGGTCGAACTAGCCGCCTGCTGCGACCTCGATGCGGCTCGGGCGGAGAGCTACCGGCAGGCCAACGGCTTCCAGCGGCACTACACCGACTATCGGGCCATGCTCGCCGCCGAGCGCCCCGAGGCCGTCTGCCTGATGGCGCCAGTCAGCCAGACCTGCGAGTTGTCCTGTGCGGTCCTCGAACTGGGCTTCCCGTTGCTCATGGAGAAACCACCTGGCCTTAACCGCGACGAATGCCTCGCCATGATCGCGGTCGCCGAGCGCACTGGCCTCCCCAACCAAGTCTCCTTCAACCGGCGCTATACCCCTCTGGTGCAGGAACTCAAGACGCGTCTCATGACCCAGTTCCAGCCCGCTGACATCCAGAACCTGCGCTACGACTTTTTCCGCATCAACCGCCGCGATGCCGATTTCGCCACCACCGCCATCCACGGCATCGACACGGCCAGCTTTCTGGCCGGCTCGCCCTACCGGCGGGTGCGCTGCCGCTACCAGGAGTTGCCGGCGTTGGGCCCGACCGTGGCGAATATCTTCCTGGATTGCGACCTGGCTTCCGGCGCCACGGTCCAGATCAACTTCTGTCCGGTCACCGGCGTCATCATCGAACGTGCCACCGTCAGCCTGTTCGACCATACCTACTTTCTGAACATCCCCATCTGGGAAGCCTATGACAGCCCCGGCCGACTGCAACACCTGGTGCGCGGGGAACGGGTCGAGGACCTCGATGGCGGCACGCTCGAAGGCGCCGGGGAGATGTACATCGCCTCAGGTTTCTACGGCGAGAACGCCAGCTTCTTCGACGACCTTAGGGCCGGGCGCCGCCCCCGCGGCGACATCCGTTCGGGCCTGCAGGCGGTGGAGCTCGCAGACTGCCTCCGCCGACGCTGCCCGGAATACGTCGCCTGAGCCGATCCCAGCGCCCCAGCGCTCCTGCCTCACCTTCAGGCCGGGGAACAGAGGCTCTTGCAGAACCCTCGGCTCACCAGCATCTCGCCAGGAGTCGGCGGTCCGCACCGGCCCTGCCGGGGCTTCCGCCGTACCTGGGGGTCTTACAGACTGCGGGTACCTCGAACCCGCCCGGAACGGGCGCTGGCAGCGCGGGCTCCAGGGCCAGACGCGGGGTTCTGCAAGAGCCGCAACTGATAGAAGATGCGCCCGGAAAATGGCGGTTAGGTTGAGTACAGGCGATGGTACTGAGGGTGCCAACCGAGAAGTGAACCAGGCAGACTCCTGTACGGGGTCCCGGGATGTCGGGGGTTCTTCCCCAGGGAGATCGTCGATGGGCAAGACTACACGGATGAGTGGCCGTTGGGTGGGCGCGGTCGCCCTGCTGGCGTGGGGAGGGACCGGATACGTCGGGACCTGCGCCCCGGTGACGGTGACCGGCGCGTTCCCGGACGGCGCCCGGGTGCTGGCGGAGTGCCAGGACCTGCGCGGTGCTCAGCTGAGGCTCCGCGAGCTGAGGAGCCAGGGGAAACTCACGGTCCCCATCGAGGTCGTGCTGCGCGAAGGCGTCTACCTGATCTCGGAGCCCCTGCGTTTCACCCCGGAAGACTCCGGCACGGAGACGTCGCCCATCACCTACCGCGCCGCAACGCCGGGGACCGTGACCCTCAGCGGCGGCAGGCAGATCGAAGGCTGGCGTCCCGAGGGTAACGGCGTCTGGTGCGCGGAGGTCCCCGAGGTCCGCGCCGGGAAGCTCTATTTCCGCCAACTGTTCGTCGACGGCCGCCGGGCGCTGCGGGCACGCAGCCCAAACCAGGGTTTCTTCCATGCCACCGGCCTAATCACGAAACCCGATTACACCAATGGGAAAGCGGATGGGTTTTACTATGCGGGAACCGACCTGACCGCGGAGATTGCCGCTCGCCCGGACGCCATGCTGGTGATCTATGAGAGCTGGTTGTCGAGCCAGCATCGCATCAAGGAGTTCCGGCCAGAATCCAAAGCGGTCATCACGGAAAGTCCGATGTCATGGTCCAGTACCCGGGCGCGGTACTTTGTGGAAAACGCGCCGGAATGCCTGGATGCTCCGGGCGAATGGTATCTCGACCGCCAGGCCGGCATCGTGCGCTACATCCCCTTGCCGGGGGAGGACCTGCGCACGGCAAAGGTCACCGTGCCTGTGACCCCCTCACTGCTGCAGTTCAAGGGCGACCCGGAGCGGGGCGCTTACGTCGAACACCTGCGCTTCCAGGGACTCGCGTTCGCCGATGCGGACTGGAGCCCGCAGGGACGCTCGATCACCGGCGGGCAGGCACGCTGCCCCACCGGCTTCGCGACCCCCGACGTCGTCCTCGAATCCGGCGCTATCGCCGCGATCGGTCTCCGGCACGTGTCCATCGAGGACTGCGAGGTCACCCGGGTCGGGGCGCACGCGGTGGTACTGCTGCAGGGCTGCACCGACAACCTGATCCGGAAGTGCCACCTACATGACCTGGGTGGCGGTGGGGTGTACCTGTTCTGGGAAAACTCCGACAGCCCGCTGAAATGGAAGCCGCGCGGCGCTTTCGACCCCATCGAGCGCAACCTGATTGACAACTGCTTTATCCACGACCTGACCCGCGTGTTCCATGGCTCCGTCGGCGTGCTGACCGGGCCATGCGCCGCCAACAACCGCATCACCCACAACGAGATCAGCCATGGCGACTATACCGGCATCTCGATCGGCTGGGGCTGGAGCGCCGACCAGAAGTACGGCTTCTACCAGGATGGTAACGTGGTGGAGTACAACCACATCCATCATATGATGAACTACCAGCTCGACGACGGGGCCGCGATCTACCTCCTGGGTTGGCAAAAGGGCACGCGGATCTGCTACAACTGGATACACGATGTGCGCTCCTACTCCGGCGGCTATGCCAATGGCCTCTACCCTGACTCGGGCACCTCGGGGGTCCTCTTCGAAGGCAATGTCATCCACGACGTCCTGAATGGCTTCGCGGGCAATGGGGGACATGAGTGCATCGTGCGCGATAACATCTTCGCCTTCAGCCAGCAGGCCGGCGTCAGGACCGGCGGGCATTGGTGGGACGTGCAGATAAGGCTCAATCCCAACCCGATTCTGTTCGAGCGCAACATTGTATATGATGACGGCGACCGTGCCGCGCAGGTGCTGACGGGCAATAGCCCCGAGGCGCAGGTGTCGCGTAATAACCTCTATTGGGCCGGCGCCAGCCGCACCGGCGGGACGCTGTTCTCCGGCGGCAAGGAGCAGCAGTTTGTGAGCTTCGCGGACTGGCAGGCGAAAGGCTACGACGCCGGCTCGGTCATGGCTGATCCCCTGTTCCAGGACGCCACCGCTCGGGATCTGCGTCTGCGCCCTGACTCGCCCGCCCTGAAGCTGGGATTCCAGCAGACGGACCTCTCGAAAGTCGGCCTTTACGGCGACCGCGACTGGACCTCGCGGCCCAGCCGGACGCCGCACGCACCCATCTCGCCCGTGTCGGCTCCGCCGCCGAGAGGCTTCGAGTGGACCTACGAAGACGAGACGCCCGGGGCTCCCCCCAGCCATTCCGGCGAACTGGCGCCGGGCCCCGCCGAGCTGAAACACCAGATCCTGGTGACAGACACCGACGCGGCCTCCGGAAAGCGCAGCCTGATGCTGGTGGAGGGAAAGAACTCTGACAAGTCCTTCTTCCCGTTCCTGCACTACCCGATCGGAGCGAATGCCGGCCCGATTCGGGCCTCTCTTCGGCTCAAGCTGCCCGCAGCCACGCCCTCGGCCATGTACCTCGAGTTCCGCGACTACGCGAATGCGGGGGTCAAGTACTACCAGACTGGACCGCATCTCGAGATCGAGGCGCAGGGCGTACTGACCGCTACGCCGAACGCGGGCGTGAAGCTCCAACTCCCCCGCGATACCTGGGTCGGGCTGGAGCTGGCATTCGAGCTGGGCCAGGGAACGGCGAAGACGTTCGAGCTGACCGTGACGCTTCCCGGACAGCCGCCGCAGGTGTTCCGGCAGGTCCCCTATGTGGATTCCGGGTTCCTCCAGGCCGGCGAGCTCTACATCGTCAGCACCGGCCCCGATGGCGGCGCCTTCCGCCTCGACGACGTCCGCGTCTTGACCTCAGAGGAACTCAAGTAACGCCGCGACGCGCTGCGGCGCAAGCGCAGGGAGGTGTCGCATGGGGACGTGGTGGCAAACCGGCCTGGCGTCTGGCGCACTGGCGCTGCTGGTGTGTGCGGGCTGCATGGGGCTGAAGGGTGGCGCGGCTGAGGGTCGGCCCGGCAGCGTGCAGTGCTACGTTTCGCCCCTGGGAAATGACGCCTGGTCCGGCAGTCTTGCCGCGCCGAACCGGGCCGCAACCGACGGGCCTTTTGCGACCCTGGCCCGAGCCCGCGATGAGCTCCGCGCCCTGCGCGCTCAGGGCTTGCTGCGCTACGGCGCTACGGTGTGGATTCGCGGCGGCACCTATCGTCTCGCTGAGCCGCTGACGCTGACGCCGACCGACTCCGGGACGCCGGAAGGCCCCGTCTCCTACGTGGCATACCCCAATGAGCAGCCCCTCCTCTCCGGCGGGCGCCTGATCACCGGCTGGCAGCCCTGGCAGGGCCAGATCAGCTACGCTTCGTTGCCCGAGGTCAAGGCTGGAAGTTGGACCTTTCGTTCACTTTTCGCCAATGGCGAGCGCCGGGTTCGCGCGCGTTATCCTAACGTTGACCCCACCGATCCCCGCCGCAAGGGCTTCCTCTACGTCCGCCGCGGCCTGGAGCGGCACACCGTCGGCAGCCTCCACAATCTTGGCGATACGCTCGACTATGAGATCACGGTGCCCGCGGCGGGCGACTACGCCGTCTGGCTGCGCTACACGATGGAGGCCTACCAAGGGCTGGCAGACATGAGTGGGCGTACCAGCCTGGCCGTGGATGGCGGCAAACCCACGCCGCTGCTGAACCTGCCGGCAACGGGCAGTTGGACAACGTTCCGCTGGAACCGCGCCGCGACCCTGAGCCTGACCGCCGGCAAGCACCGCCTGCACTGGCGCAACGACCAAGGCGGCGCCTATACGCTGGCTGGCCTGGTTCTGACGAACGACCCGGCCTGGGCCGCCACGGAAAGCACCCCGCCGCCAGCCGCCCAGGGCAAGCATCTGATCGCCATCGGCGCCGCGGATTTCGTCCATGCCAACGCGCCGCAACTTGCGTTCGGATTGGTTGACGCCGAAGCCCTGCCCAAGGGCCAGAAGACCACCTTCCCCTACGCCCCCGGCGACGTCAAGCCCACGTGGGCCAAGGCCCCGGACGCCGAAATCCACATCTGGCCTGCCGCCGAGGCCTGCCGCGCCTACAAGCAGATCACCCGACTGGAGAAGATCGACGAGGCCGCTCACACGGTGACGATCGGCGGTCCGGAGTGCGTCACCCAGCTCGGCATCGGCGACCGCTACTTCGTGGAAAATGTCTTGGAGGAACTCGACAGCCCCGGCGAGTGGTACCTCGACCGCCACGCCGGCAGGCTGTACTACTGGCCGACAGAGCCGTTGAGCAAGGTTGAGGTCAGCGCACCGGTCACCGGGCGGCTGATCCAGTTCGAGGGTGATGAGACCAAGGGGCAGACCCTGAGCCAGGTCCGCTTCGTGGGGCTGACCTTCACCCAGACGGACTACTCACCCGACGATGGTTGCGTGGGCTACAAGGAGGGCAGCAACGGCGTGGTCTACCTGCGGGGAGCCGTGAACTGCGCCGTCGAGAACTGCCGGTTCGTGAGCAACGGCAAGGCGGCGGTGCTGCTTCAGGGCGGACGCGAGAATGTCGTGTCGGGCAACGACATCGCCAACAGCGCCGAGGGCGGCATCATTCTCCTGGACTCCGCCGCCAATACCGTCTCGGACAACCACATCCACGATCTTGGCGCGGTCTACAAGCACGTTGCCGGCATTGTGGTCAGGGGGGCTGGTTCGCAGGACAACGTCATCGCCCACAACCTGATCCACGACATCACGCGCTGGGGCATTGGCCTGATGCAGACCGGCACCGGCAATGTGGTCGAATACAATGACCTGTATAACACCAGCCTGGAGACCTATGACACCGGCGGCATCCACGCCTACCAGGACGACCGTAAGTTCAACTGCAACACCATCATCCGCTACAACCGGGTCCACGACGGCGTCGGCTTCTCCTCGCTCATGGGGTTGCCGATGTTCGACTCGCGCGGCATCTACATCGACGGGTTCTCCAGCGGCTACACGATCACCCACAACCTCTGCTACCGCAACTCCGCCAGTGGCGGCATCTTCATCCAGGGCGGCCACGATATCCGCATGAGCAACAACATCTGCGTGGACAACGGCTGGCCGCAGTATATGCACACCAACTTCATGCAGAACAGCGCGAACAACGAGTTCACCCGCAATATCCTCTGCACCTCGAACCCCCGGATGTTGGCGCTGATGAGGATTTACAAAGGCGGCGAGAAGGTCACGCGCTTCGACAACAACGTGTACTCCCACCCCACCGGCGACATCTGTCATCCGCTCGCCAACGACTTCACAAAATGGCAGGCGCTCGGGTTCGATGCGCACTCGGTCGTCGGCGATCCGATGTTCGTCAATCCGCGGGCGGATGACTACTCGCTCAAACCGGATTCGCCGGCGCTGAAGCTCGGCTTTGAACCGATCGACACGAGCAAGATCGGCCTGCTGCGCCCGCGTTGCCAGTGTCACAGCCCCAGAGCACAGTGGGGGGCCGGCAAGTAGAGAAGGGCAAGGGCCCTGCAGCAGAATGGCTGACCTGTGAATTCCAGTATGAAACGCGCTCGGTGTCAGGACGCACGGGTGCCGTCCGAAGCGACAGGCCTGTTCAATGCTGCCTTGCCCGCGCTCCACGGGCAACCGAACGCAGCGAAGGTTACCGGTGGAGTGGGGAATCGGAAGGGCACATTCATGACACTCGCCATGCCGCGACTCGGTATCGTGTCGGCTCTCATGTTCGCGTCCACCTGCTCGTTCGCCCAGGAACCCGCGCCGCCGCCGGCGGCAGCGAACGGCTGGGTCAGCGTCACGGACTTCGGCGCGTCAGGGTCGAAGTTTGAGACCACGGCGACGACGACGGACGGGGCGAAGGAGATCACCGTGGCCGATGTCGGCGATTTCAAGCCGGGGCAGGGCGTGACCGTGTCGCGCTGCAACATCCGCTACGTCTCACCGCAGATCTCGGGCCCAGACTCGCCCTACGGGACCAAACCTATGAAGGAGGAATTGGAGTTTCGCGGTTACGACGGCAGCACGGGGAGTTGGTTCGTTTACCTCATCGAGATCGACGGCAAGGATCCGCTGACCTTCCGCTGGAGCGACACCCTGGTGCGCAAGGGCCAATGGCAGGGCACGAAGGTTCCCATCACCTGGGACTGGCAGAAGCTCAGCAACGGTCTGGAGGTGAAGTTCAACAAGCGCGATATCGAGCTTGGGCACATGCTCACGTTCGGGGCCCGCGACCAGCTCGAGACGGTCATCGAGAAGATCGACGGCAAGACGCTGACGCTGCGCGACGCCGCCAACCGTGCGGCCATGGACGCCGTGGTCCGGCACGACGACACCGTGGCGCTGCAGTCTGCCATCAACGCGGCGATCAAGGAGAAGCGCAACGTGTTTTTCCCCGCCGGTTGGTATCGACTGTCACGAAGCCTGGACGTGCAGACCGACGCCATCTGCCTGGAGGGTGTGAACGGCGTCGACACGGTCATGGATATCACGAACGGGGTCGGAGCGGTCTTCTACATCCACAAGAGTCTGAACGCGACGGTCCGGAATTTCCGTATGATCGGGCACACCAGCATGGACGAAGCGGCTGGGGCTTTTCGCATGTCGACAGGGAAGAGCAGTTTCTGGGTCAACGCGCTCAAAAGCTGCAGGGCCATCGAGATGGTGTGGAATGCGAACCTGTGGATCGAGAACGTGCATGCCAGCCACATGGCGAGCGAGGCGTTCTACTCCTCCGGCACCAATCGTATCCTGGGAGTGAATGACAATTTTCCCTATCACCAGACGTCGCTCGTCTACCTGCGTTGCTCCGTGACCGACTGCGCGTCCAACGCCTTCAACAACAACGATGTGGGCGAGAATACCTGCGTACTCTATTGCCGCATCGAAAATGCCGCACCCAGCGGCTGGCACGCCGCCGAGATGCCCGCCCGGTTTCTCAAGCTCATTGGCAACTACGTGCGCAATGCCGGCCCGTTCACCATCGGCGACATGAGTCACCGTTCCGACGACCTGCACAACCTCGGCTGCGGCCAGGCCATGGTGGTCGACAACGTGTTCGAGGGCATCGGCAATTGCGGCGGCATCGTCGTCAACCACGGTTCCTCGCAGGTGGTGATTGCCAACAACTTGTTCATCAACTACAACGGCTCGGCGATCAAGGCGTCGAGTTACACGACCCGCAACAGCTTCCCGGCCAATACGGTGACGATCACCGGCAATATCATCGACATGACGTATGCGGGTGAGAAACCGGCGTCGCGCACCGGTATCACGGTCAGCGCCTCGAACACCATCGTGGCCAACAACCAAGTCTATGTGCGCGGCAAGGTCGACCCACGCGTGACCGGCATCGTCGTTGCGGAACCGGCGGTCAACGTCTCCGTTCACGACAACCTCATTCGGAACTGCGGCTCCGGCATCAAGACGGGGCGCGTTTCCTCGAGTGTAACCGAGGTCTTTGACTCGACCAGTTTTCTGGAGGCGGCCCTGCCCCTCGAGTGGAAGACCTCGCATCTCTATCGCGGCTGGAACCTGGCGTGGACGGGCGGCAGTCCGTCGGCCAACCTGTCGGTGATTGACGCCTTTGACCCCGTGACGTGCCGGTTCAAGCTGAAGGAACCGCGTGAGATGAAGGTGGGCGATGCCTTCCAGGTCTTTCCGTCCGGCTCGGCCAACTGGAACATCCACAGCAACACGGTGACCGGGTGTGCCGATCCGGTGAAACTCGATTCGTACGGCAGCGAGACCTCGTTCTTCCGCGACAACGTTGTTTCGCGTGGCGAGGCGCAGGGCGTCAAACAGGCGATTCAGGTGGCCGGCCAATTCAAGCTGCTCGGCAACACCATTTCCGGGTTCGACGAGGCGGGTTCCAGTGCACTGCTGCTCACGCCGGACCCGGTCGGACGCGTGGCGCGCAACCTGATTCAACGCAACACGTTCGAGCGGTGCGCCGCCGTGGTCAAGGAAGCCCGCGAGGGGCTGTGGAAGGAATGCATCACCGACGGCAATCTGTTTGTGAACTGCCAGGCGGCCCCCGCCACGGGCGGCACGGTCATCACGAGCGAGCAGACCGAACCGGTGCTCCTGCCACCACCGCCGAAGCCGACGCTGCCGGCGCCGAAGCTCGCCACGCCCGTGACGGTCGACGGCGCGGTCGACGAGTGGCCGTGGCAGGACAAGGCCCGGGCCGTGGCCCTGGCGCAGTCACCGGCGGGCAACCCCATCCCGGCGCAGGGTTACGCCTGTGCCGCCTGCGACGATACCAGTTTCTACCTTGCCATTCGGATTAGCTTGCCCAAGGACGTCAAGGCTGTGGGTGGCGCGAGTTGGGGCGCGGGCGACGGGGTTGAGGTCTCGTTCCAGCACGCCGAGGGTAAGACCGCGTCGCCGATCTTCCTGGCCTGGGGCGATGCGGCGGGCCGGTTCGAGAGTGGCCCGTACGGCGGCGCGACGCCGCAACAGGTTGACGCATTGCAGAAGGGCGTCACCTACGTCGCCAAGCCGGGCGTCGGTGAGTGGACCTGCGAGTGGAGGGTTCCGTTTGCCGCCGCAGGCCTGGCCCCGGCGGTGGTGAAGGAGTTGCGGTTCAACCTTGGCGTACACCTGGCTGCCGGTGACGTCTGGGGCGCATGGGTCGGAACCGGCGGTGCGCTCTATCAAGTGGGCGCCGCCGGCAGGCTGGTGTTGGAGCGATAGCCTGCCGGGACTCGCGGCACAGCACCGCGTCGTGCCGCAAACCGGGTCCGAAACGCAACGCATCCGGTCCGCTTTTATACGACCTGTGCAATAAGGATGGGCCGAGGTATTCAGCCCCAAAGGGGCGCTCTATACCAGCCCAGGGCAACGCCCTGGGTACCAGTTCACCCCACAGATTGAGCCCTGAAGGGGCGGCCTATGCGACCTCAGCGCGAACCGA
>CAILKC010000220.1 GCA_903834675.1 uncultured Victivallales bacterium
CTGGGAATAGGACGGTTATGGGATTGAGCCCTGTAGGGGCGAGCTATCTGCCATACCTCCGCACCGAGGCCGCATGGTCCGCCCCTTCAGGGCTCAATCCGCGCTGTGGACGGGTACCCAGAGCGTTGCCCTGGGCGCCCGGAACGCCCCTTTGGGGCTGAATACCACGGCCCATTCTTATTGCACAGGTCGAAAAGACCTCGGCTCGCCAGGCCCTCGCCAGGAGCCGGCGGTCCGTCGCGCCAGGATAAGCCTGGAGAAAGAGGATGCCTCTGAGTTGAACCTCAGAGGCGATACTTTCAATGCACCCCAGTGGGTAGCGAATCCCCCCGGCAACGGTTGGCCACCAACCGGAAGCCTGGAGGTTCGAGCCCGTCCGGGCCGCACGCAAGCGCCGCAAGGGCCTGGCGCAAAGTTCCGGCGGGGTGCGGTGGCAAACCACCGCAGGCGCGGTGCGACACCGCCTTGGCCAACACGCCGCGCCTGCTGACCCCAGAAGCCAAAGCGGCGTCGGCGGTCGCGCTCGCGCCCTCTGCCGCCGCAGTCCATAGAGTCCCGCCGTGGCCTGGACTCGGCACCATCTTCAGGTCGCATCCTCCCGCAACTCGCCTGGGGTGCATACCAGGCTGGCCGATATCCCGAGTTCCACGTTGGAACAGTTGCCCCCGATGAATGACCTAATAATCCGTCAATATAAAGCTAAAAGTCGAGGGTTGACCCCGAGTTATCAACCGGGAGCAGCAGGAGCCAATCCAGGGCCAGGCCGTCGCCCAGGTTCGCCAGGCGGATGAGGTGTTCGCCGCTGCTCAGATCGAGTGCCACGGGAGTGGCTTCGCCGCCGACGGTGAGGTAGCGCCAGTCGTCGGTACCGGTGGAGAAGCCGCCGGTGCGTTCGAAGCGGATGTCCTTGCAGGTCTCAGCCGGGCTGGCGCCGTCGATGGTCAGGGCTCGGCGCGGGGCCGGCGAGTCGCTGCAGTACTTGAGGACGAGGCGATACTTGCCGGTGGCGGGAACCTTCGCCTTCCACTCCAGCCAATGGCCGAGGTTGTCCTGCCAAGCGGTGATGATGGCGCCCGAAGCGCCTTTGCGGCCACTGACGACCTTGACCGCTCCCTCGCCTTGCGCCGCGAAGGTCTCCGCTTCGACCAGGACGGCCCGGGCGGGGTTTGCGGCCAGTATCTGCGTTGGCGGGATGGCCACTGTGGCGGCGGCGGTGCCAGTCTGAGCGTCGGCCGTCATGGTCAGGGTGACCTGATAGCGCCCGGCGCTGGCGTAGGTGTGCTCGACCTTGGCGCCGCTGCCCTTGGTGCCATCCCCAAAATCCCAGGCGAAGTCTGGCGTCGTGCCCGGCGGGGTGCCGGAACCCGAGGCATCGAAGAGGGCCGCGGGGCGGCCTGACAGAGGCAGCGGCGCGGCGATGCTCAGGAGCGGCAGCGGCATGGGTGGAGCCTCTCGCAGTTCGGCCAACAGCCCCAGCATATGCGGCGCCACGCGGATGTACATGGTGTAGGACTTGCCCCAGCCGCTGAGGCTCTGGATCGCCGAGCCGGTGCCCTGGGCCAGAATGCGCGCCAGCTCCTTGTCCCCAGTCAGGCGATAGGCGTAACCGATGCCATCGAAGAGCAGCAGGTTCGACCAGGGGCCAGCGCTGGATTTGGGACAACTGGTGTAGCGGAAACCCTGCACCTCGGGCACCCACATGTCCTCGATGAGGAAGCGCGCGCCAAGGTGAATGCTGCGCGCCACGCGCTCATCGGCTGTTTCGAGATGGTACCACTTCAGCCCGGTCAGCAGGACGCCGACCATGAAGCCGGCATTGCCGTAGTGAGCGGGCTCGCAGAGGCAGTGTCCGGGCACCAGGCGTCGCCGCCAGCCGCCCCCGGCACTGCCCAAGGCCGCGGTCTCGGTCTGGCGTTCGAGGACGCGCTCGACGATGAGGCGGGCCGCGTTGAGGTAGAAGGGATCGCCGGTGCCGCGGTACACCGCCATGGTGAAGATCAAGTCCCAACCCGGCTCGCGGCAGTTATTGAAGTCGTAGTTGACGGTGCCATAGCTGCCGTAGTTATCCGCGATCTTGCGGGCGGTCTCCTGTGAGCGTCGGTCGCCGGTCAGGAAGGTGGCGTCGCTGTGGCCCTCGCACCAGGTGTGCGACGGCGAGAAGCCCCCGCGGGCCGTGCCCCGATCGGGCCCATCAAGCGGGCTCTTGGCGAGGTAGTCGCCGACGTGGCCGATGCAGTGCGAGTAGACTCGACCCAGGCGCAGCGGGTCCTGGTGATAATGCACGGTATCGAGGTCGCGGTTGTGGCGCTCCGCCTCTTCGCCAGCCTGGAAGAAACGCAGGTCGCCGGAGCGCGCAAACTGCAGGAAGAACGCATGCGGGGTGTCGTACTCGATGTTGCCCCAGTTGATGACCCGCTCGCCCCACCAGTCGCCGAAGTTGAACTGGCCGAACTCGCGGTTGTCTTCGCGGGCTTTGAGAAAGGCGGTCAGGGCCTCGGTGACCTTGGCATCGTAGGCGCCGACCACCGGGCGGGTGGCCGCGGCCACCGTGAGTTCGCCGAAGGCCATGGAGTCGGCGTACCAGCGGGGCGGGCAGGCCGGCAGCAGCGGTCGGTCGTAGGGCGGCACGGCGCCAGCGGCTCCGAGCCAGACTTCGTAGGTCTTGCTCATGCCCTGGCGGAGCTTGTAACCGCCGACCTGGCGCGGGGGGATGGGATCGAACCAGTAGAACAGCCGGTGTTCGTCCACCGTGCCCTTGGCCCAGGCGTACTCGTCGAGGCGCAGCTTCGGGAACAGCCAGAGGCAGTCGCCCTGGGGGCCGACCTCGACATCCAGCGGGTAGTTCTGCCAGAGGTCGCGAACCCGAACCGCTCCCAGCGGGCCGAGCCAGCGTTTGCCCTCGCCGCCGCTGGCGGTATAGCGATCATCGCGGTGCTGCCGCACGAAAGCCGGTGCCGCGGCCTGGGTCGGCAGCTCCCAGCGCAGGCTCTCGATGGTGGTGAACTCGGCGGCGGAAACGTCATTGCCGACAGTCAGCAGCAGACGTGTCCAAGGACTGCCCGGGTAACGGTGCGCTCGCAGTTCGTAGGCAAAGCAGCCTTTGCCATCCGCCGCGCGCAGCGCTCCGGCGGCAAGGTGCGCAGTCCGCAAGCGCCCGGAGTCCTCGCTCGCCAGGCCCTGTAAGTCGGCGGCGAACTCGGTGCCGGCCGCATTGACCAGGCGCAGCTTGCCGCAAGCAGGGGGCGGCCCGGGTTCGGGCGCCGCCACGGCGGCCGCGAGCGCCAGCCCCGGTCCGTAGCGCAGCTCGTAGAGCGCCGCCGGACCGGAGTGGCGGAAGTCGACCAGGACCCACTTGACGCTGCCGTCTTGCCAGCGGGCGGTGGTGGCGGCCTGCAGGGGCAGCTCCTGGCCGACACGGTCGTAGAGACGGAGGTGGTCCGCGGACCCGAGGACGCCCTTGGGGAACGGCACCCCGCCGGTGACCGGCCAGTCGGCCAGGGTCACGCCTTCGGGAGGGGTAACCTGCACGGGGACGCTGCCGACGGCGGGGGTTGCCGGCGCCAGTGGGGCGGCCCAGGTGTAGTCGCGCCAGCCGCTCGTGACGGTCTTGCCGTCTCGGTCGCTCGCGCTGATCTGGTAGCGGCTGGCCCGGCCAGGCTTGAGGTTAGGTATCGTGATCCGGTGGTTATTCCAGCGCCCGCTTTCGACGATCGTCGCGCCGTCCCCAAGCTGGATCGTGCAGGTAGTCGGCCAGGTCGTGATCCAGGTCAGGCGGTCCGCCGTGGCCTCCAGATTGCGGATTTCGCAGAGCGCCGCGCGGGCTTCCGGCCGACGGCGCAGCAACACGAGATCCTCGATGCGGCAGAGACCTTCCCCCGAAAGCGCCCGCACTTCCAGCTTGTCACCCTGGCGGAAGACCACCGGCGCCTCCGTGAAGAACAGGTGCTGGTTGTTGTCGTCCCAGTCGGCCACCGCGACGCCTTCGCGCCTATCGTTGACGTAAACCCCGAGGACCTCCCGGCCACCGGCATCGTGGATGACGAAGCCGGGGAAGAAGACGCCAGCCGTCGGCGCGGTGCCGATGATGCGGGCGGGAAACGCGGTCCGGATCACATTATCCGCCCGGTACTCGCTGGGCTGGAAGCGGAAGCCCTCCAGGACGCAACCAAAGATGGGCAGGCGGACGTTTTCCGGCGCGGCCACGAGCGGGTCGATGGTCCGCGGCCCGTAGGTCTGCGCCAGGCCCAGGCTCGCGGTGATATCGCTGTCGAGCTTGGCCTTCGCTCGCGTCCCCAAAGGCGGCCCCTTGGCGCTGAAGTAGGGGACACTGTCCACGGCCTTGTGGGGGTTCCAGGTTTCCGAGAGCAGCATGAGCCGGAAGAGCGACCGATCCTCCTGCTGCGGCAGGTCGACGTCGTAGGAGATGAACAGGCTCCTGCCCTCGATGGCCACCCGCGGCGCGGGGGCGACGGTGCTGCTGCCATCAGGTTTGAAAGCGGAGACGTTGCCGGCGCCTTCGGTGACCACGAGCATGACCTCGCAGCCGTGGCCGCTGCGCCCGGTCGTGGGGGTGTTATCGGCGTCCAGGTAGAAGACGAGGTTCGAGTTCGCCGGCGGATAGTCGGCGGCAAAATCGAGGCGCCAGATGAAGCGGTTTCCCCCGGCGTTGGCCATGGCGACGCCCACGATGCCGCGGGCCTGGTCGGACACCTTCTCCGGGAGCTTGCGCTCGAGCAGGCTCACGAAGGTCTCCGCGACGTCGGGAGCGCTGCCGAGCGCGGCCTCGACCGCGTCGGAGAGGCCATCGCCGTCGGCGTCGGCGGCGGCCAGGGGCGAGCCCGACAGCGCCAGCCCGGCCAGAAGAGCGCCTTGCGCGAGGAGTCGCCACGGACGTCGTGTCAGAGGTGTTGACATGGTTGCTCTCAGGGTGTGCGCAGGAGCCGGGCGTTGCCCCAGATCGCGTGGTCGGAATCGATGCCATCGCCGACATCGGTGGTGTAGAGGCGCAGAAAGGCGGCCTCGCCCAGGTCCACCGCGAGGCTCTGGGCCGGGCCGCCACCGTGCAGCGCTGGCGAGGTGTACAGCGTCTCCCACGGACCGGCGGCACCTGCGGCGCGCTGTACCATGAAGGTGACACTGCCGTTGCTCTTGGCCGCGGCCTCGATGCCGATGTCGCTGTGGAGGATACGCGGGCTACCCGTGGGCAGCGCGAAGACGATCTCGCCGTGGGCGCCCTCAGGGCTGGGCTCGGGGCAGATCATCACGCACTTGGGGTAAATCCGCGCCGCGATGCTGGCGAGGTCGCCGCCGTAGCTGCAGTCAAGCTTCGGGCCGCCATGGGCGAAGGCGCTTACGGGCTTGAGGTCGCTGAGGTAGAGCGCCGCGGCATCCAGAGGCACCTTGGGGAGGTAGGACAGGCGTACGGTCGTCTCGTGCCGGACCACCGCCCGATCGCAGACGGACACCAGCAGCGTGTGTCGCCGCGGCTGATTGTGCTCGGCGGTGGCCCGTTCGAGGTTAGCCTCGACGCTAACGCTCTTGCGGTCGTCTCCGAAGACGATCTTAACCGTCTCGGGGGCCAGGGGTTTGCCATTGAGGGTCACCCGCAGCGAGGTCTGGTCAAGCGGGTTTTCGGCGTCGGCCAGCGCGATCGTGGCCAGTTTGGGCGGTTCGATCCAGCCCAGGTCGGCGGCCTTGGCCAGGTCCAGCAACTGGCCGTCAATCTGCAATTGGACCGGCGTGGGCGCGCTGGTATCGTGCAGAGCCAGCCAGGCCGGCTTGCCGATCAGTACCTGCGTCAGGCCCTTGTCACATGGCGCGAGCTGCAGAGCCGCGCCGGCCGCGGCGTCCTTCCAGGGCTCCGTGCCGACCTGGTACGCACCGCCTTTGGCCAGCGCCGGGGCCACGACCGTCAGCGCCCCCGTGCCGCGGACGCTGTACTGCTGCCAGTCGGTGGTCGGCTCCCGCCGCCAGGTGAAGTCGTTGGCCACCCGCACCCGCAGGCCGGGCTGGACCGCGTAGATGACGTACCAGTCGCCGGGTTGGATGCCCTCGGCGGCAAGGTTGACCTTCTCTACCAGTTCCACCAGGTCGCCGCCATAGCCGCCGCCGACCTCGTTGACCTTTTTCATGGTGTAGGTCTTGCCGCGCTCGGGGAACCACAGTTTGAGACCGCCGTACCAGGGGCCGTTACCGTGGTCAACCATCGGCCGCCAGGTGCGGATCACGTTGGGCCGGTCGGCGGGCAGTTCGGTGACCTCGTGCCAACTGACCGCAAACGGTGCGTAATCCTGCAGGTCAACCCGTACCAGGCCGCCGTCCAGGAGCGTGGTCTTGGCGACGCGATACCCCTCATCGCAGGCGGCGCGCTGGCTGCTCTCGATGCGAAGGTTGAGCTGCCGGTCGCGCAGGTTCTCGCCCGCGGGCCAGGGCTGGTCTGGTTTGAGCACCAGCGCCGACTCCCGGCGGGTGCCGGTGAGGTCGCCGATGACATCGACGATGGCGCCGGTAAAGTCGCCGGGCAGGGCGGCGCTGAAACCACCGCAGGTGAGTGTGGTGCCCCGCACCACCTCGGCGGCGAGGACCTCGCCCTGCGCGTCGCGGCGCAGCAGCGCGTAACGGGCATCGGTGCGAGTGCCGTCGGGGAGCGTGATCGTCCCCGCCTGCGACTGGTAGATGACCGTGTCCGTGTGGCCGGCGGCCAGGTGCAGCTTCAGGACCACGACCTGCCGCGCCGGTCCGTCGAGGGGGGTGGCGGCGATGGCCTCGACGGCGGTGATGGCCGAGGTCTCGCCCTCCCGATAGCCTTCCAGCACATGCACGAAGGAACTCTCCAAGGGCTTCTCGGCGCTGCCACCGCTGCGGGATTCGATCAGAAAATCGCGGGCCTCGGCAAAGGCAACGCAGCCGTCCACGCGCTGGTTGTTGGGCAGGCCCTGACGCAGCCAGCCGATCCACGGCCCCTTACCGCTGAGCAACTCGGTGCGTTGGTCGCCCTGGTCGAGGCCGATGAAGCGCAGGCGGACCTTGCCCACGTCCTCGGGGAGGGGCCGCTGGTAGGGCTTGCCGTTGACCTCGCGGCTGCCCCAGGCGCCGTAATCCTGCTTCCAGGTCACGCTGTAGCTGGGGGCCGTCGAGGCGCAGCGCTGCACCTTGCGGACCTGGCTGAAGTTGCGGTAGTGCGAGGTGTCCTCGGGCAATGCCTCCCCGAAGAGGGCTTGGCCGAGGTCCTTGGCCTGCCCCGTGACCGCTGGCAGTTGCGCTTCGGCGCGCTCGGCCCAAGCCTGGTTATAGAGCGCGTGGCGCTCGCCGCCAACGAGGTGCGTCAGGTCGAGCACATAGGGTCGTCCGTTGGGGCCCTCGACGCCGATGAGGGTCCGCCGCCAGTCGCTGACCTGCTTGTCTACCCGCGACCAGGAGTAGTGATCGAGCACATCGAGCACCTGGAAGCCACTGCCCGGGGTGCCCGCGGCTTCGCCGCCCTTGAAGGTAATGCACTCGCCGTAGCCACGGTTGTCGCCCCAGCCCTTGCCGGTAGCGACCTCGTCCACGGTCAGGGTGTTCTGGTTCAGCGGGCTATGGGCCCAGATCCAGGACCAGGAGTCGAAGCCGCTGTAGTCCGCTTCCTGGATCTCGTAGGGGTAACCCATTTTCTGGAGTGCCTGGTATTCCGGGCGATCCCACTGCAAGTGCGCGCTGGTCCACCAGGCGGAGTAGCCGCCCCGGCGCATGACCGGCACACCGTCCACCCAGCACTCCAGGCTCATGGCATCCTGGGCATTGTGCAGCGCGGCGCGGGTGTAGCCCAGGCTCACCTCCTGCCGATGGCCGGGCCCGCCGACGCGGATGACGCCAACGCCGTAGCCAGCCCAGTTGCGGCTGCCGATCTTCTCGTTCTCCCCGACCTTGGCCGGATCGCTGAGAAAGTTCGAGGCAAACACGTGCTCGTGCTGGTCGCCCCATTCCAGGGCAAGTCCGCGCACGGTCTGGCTCTTGAACATCTCGCTGCTGGCGGCCCAGTAGAAGGGATGGCGCTCGAGGAAGTCGGGCTGGTACTGCAGCCAGCCCTTGGGGTCCTTGAGCACCGGGTAGTAGTAGCCCCCCGGCATGGCCTGGTAGTTGGGCGCGCCCTCGCCGTTCATGCCATCCTGGTAGGTGTGGTTGTACATCGAGAGTTCCTGGCACGGCCCGGCGAAGCTGAGCAGCACCGGGTCGCGAGTCAGCACCCCCAGCAGCCAGAGGTCGATGTAGATGGCTTCCTGATAGTTGTGCAACAGCTTTTGCGAGAAAACGCTCTGGAACATCAGCGACAGCTCGCGCAGGAGCTTCTGCTGGACCTTGCGCTCGAGCGCCTCGGGGTCGCCGTAGAGCTGGCGGGAGACCTCCTTGAAGGCGGGATGGCGGCGCACCCGGGCAAACGGCTCGACCCAAATGTGCTCACGCAGCATGTTCAGCCAGCCGGGGCTGGAGTAGGGCTGGCGTTTGCTCCAGGCCCCGAGGTAACTGACCTCGAAGATGGCGGGTCGGGGCACCGCCTCCCACTCGGTCCGGGTGAGCGGCTTGCCGTCCTTGCCGTTGCACAGGCGGTGGTTCGAGGCCAGGGGCAGGCCGTAGTAGGTGTCGGCCACCTGGTCGAGGAGGATGGCGATCTTGTGGACGTAGAGCGGGTTGGCAGTGTCCTGGAACTTCAGCATGTACTGCCTGACCAGCTCGCAGCCCTGCTCCAGCCAGCGCTTGTGGGCGAACAGGGTGGGAATGAACAGTTCCCACTCGCTGCCGTCTTTGTCCTTATATAGAGTGCAAGGCACCTCGACCCAGGTATCGTCCAAGTGCAGGAACTTCGCGGTTGAATTGGGCTTCAGCGGCGAGGCTGTCGGCCAGTCCTTGTCGTTGGCATAGAGGTCGGTCTGGCAACAGCTCGTGGTCGCGTGGCCGTAGGGGTTGGCGGGATCAAAAGTCAGCTTCAGCGAGAACGAACCGCAGACCGGGCAATAGGTGGTCAGCACCGCGTCGGCTTTGCCGGTCAGGTGGTGGGAGGGCGCGGCGCCCTGGGCGCCACGCAGCCTGCCGAACGGCGAGATGTGCCTGGGAAAGCTCGCGGTCAGCTCGGCGTCGGTGGGCGCCGTGGCGGCGCGCTGCGCGTAGGCCTGCTCCGGAGGCAGCGGCGGGTTCGCCGCGTCCCAGCGCTCGACCTGCTGCCGGGTCCATTCCGCAAAAAGCGTCTCGGGGGCCAGCGTCGGGATGCCGCGTCCGGGGATCAGCGCCGCCACCTTCGTCGCCCGATCGGGGGCTTCCCACGCCGAACCCGTGGTCGCCGGCTGGGCCCCCACCGGGCCCGCTAAACCCGCCAAGGCACCGGCCACCAGGCCTCGCTTCAGGACCCGCTTTGCCATGGACATCCCTCGTTTCAGGGTCTCGACATCGCCCCTGAATACCCGGTCAAGCAGCTCCGAAAGATGGGCCTTGGCCTCGGTTCCCGCTTTGTTGACCATTGCGCCCCCCGGTTTCCGAGCCAGATTCGGTCAGACCCGGCGGAGAACGTAGCCTACCGTGTCCTGCCCGCCAAGGCCTGGCCGTCTCATTCCATGGCTGTTTCAAGAAACTGGGTTGAGCGTCGCAACACCCCGTGGTCTGTCTGCCGTATCTGGTTGCGCGAGAACATACTCCGTCATGAATGGCACAGGCTCCAAGCCAAAGCGGTGTCGCGGTCGCCGTCGGCGACCTTGCCACACGCAGTCCACATGGCCGCCGCACGATATGGACTGCGTGCGGCAGAGGGCCGCGGACGCGGCCCGTCGACGCCGCGGCGGTCAGCCGATGGCGGTGCCGCCATCCTCTCCGGTGCGGATGCGGACGCATTGCTGCAGATCGAGGACGAAGACTTTGCCGTCGCCGATGGCGCCCGTCCGGGCGCCCTCCATGATGGCGTCGACGGTAGGTTTCACGAAGGCATCGTTCACGGCGATCTCCAGCTTGACCTTCTTCAGCAGGCTACCCGCCTCCTTATGGCTGCGATAGACCTCGGAAATGCCCTTCTGGCGGCCTCGTCCCAGGACGGTGGAGACCGTGACCAGGTGGATGTCCTTCTTCTCGAGCAGATCGAGGACCAGGTCCAGGCGGTCCGGCTGGATGATGGCAATCACGTATTTCATGGCTGGGTGCTCCTCTGGCTCAGTCAATCATGGTGTAGGCGGATTCCCGGTGCTGGGTCAGGTCCAGGCCGATGCGCTCCTCCTGCTCGCTGACGCGCAGGCCGACGATCTTGTCTACCACCTTAAGCAAGATGTAGCTGGAGACGAAAGAGAACGCCATGGTTATGACGGTCGCCTTGAGCTGCACGACGAACTGTCCGGGGTTGCCGTAGAAAAGCCCGTTTGCGCCGGCCGGATTCACCAGTTTCGTCGCAAAAAGCCCCGTGGCCAGCGCGCCCCAGATGCCGCCGACGCCGTGGACGCCGAAGGCATCCAGCGTGTCGTCATAGCCGAAGGTCGTCTTCATCACGGTCACACTAAGCCAGCAGATCACCGCGGCGCCCAGGCCTATCCACATGGCGCCGATGGGGGTCACAAAGCCGCAGGCCGGGGTGATGGATACCAGTCCCGCCACCGCGCCCGTGATCATGCCCAAGGTGGTGGGCTTGCGGAAGATGATCCAGTCCATGAGCGACCAGCCCAGCCCCGCCACCGCCGTGGCTACATGCGTGGTCACGAAGGCGTTCGCCGCCAGGGCATTTGCCGCCAGGGCACTCCCCGCATTGAAACCGAACCAGCCGAACCACAGCATTCCCGCCCCCAGAATGGCCAGGGGCAGGCTGTGGGGCGGCGAGAGGCTGCCGAGCCGCTTGCCGAGGACCAGCGCTGCCGCCAGCGCTGCCATGCCGGCGTTGACGTGGACCACGGTGCCGCCAGCGAAGTCGAGGGCGCCCATGTTACGCAGGAAGCCGCCCACGCCCCAGACCCAGTGCGCCACCGGCGTGTAGACCAGCAGCGACCAGGACAGGACGAACAGGCAGAACGCCGAAAAGCGCATGCGCTCGGCAAAAGCGCCGATGATCAGCGCCGGCGTGATGATGGCAAACTTGAGCTGGAACGCCATGAAGGCGGTGTGCGGTATGGTGGCCGCGTAGTCCGCATTCGGCTCGCCGCCGACGCCACGGAGAAAGGCCCAGTCCAGGTTGCCGATGATCCCCTTGACATCCGGGCCGAAAGCCAGGCTGTACCCCGCTACCACCCAGAGAACGGTCACCAGGCACATCGCCATGAAGCACTGCATCAGGATGGACAAGACATTCTTCCGGCGCACCAGCCCGCCATAGAAGAAGGCCAGCCCGGGCGTCATGAGCAGTACCAGTCCGGCACTGGCCAAGACCCAGGCCGTGTCGCCCGTATCCACCCGCGGCGCCGCGCCCGTCCCCTGAGCCCAGGCGCCACCGCCCGCACCCAGCGCCAGCAGAAAAGCCGCAAACCGCTTGCGCTCATGACTCGATATCAGGTCCATCACTGGCCTCCTTTGGGGTGTCCGCCTGTGGTCCACCATGTCCCACAAGCCATGGCGACCAGTTAGCAAGACGGAGGCCAGATCATGCTCCTGGTGCTGCACGTAGTTAGGCCAGAATTAGATATGTACCACCGTATGGACTCTCGTTCTCACGGTCTCCTGGCTCTGATGGTACAGGTGTGGGTGGTAAGCAGAATAGGTATGCCAATTATGTATCAGTTCACTCGTAGTCCCACTTGTGGAGCCAGGGGTCGTGGGTGCGCTCCTGGAAGTCTTTGAGCCTGGCACAGAAGTGTTCGACCCGGGCGGCGTGCTCGGGGCGGGCGGCGAGGTTGGTGGTTTCGCCCGGGTCGGCGTGCAGGTCGTAGAGTTCGAAACGTGGCCGGTGCAGGTAGGCGTCGACGGAACGCTGCCCATAGTCGGCGAGGCGGTTGCGGACCGCGCCTTGCCAGGTAGCGCTGGCCCACAGGTCGGAGGCGAAGGAATAGGTGAGGGGACTGGCGATGTTCCAGATGAACTTGTAGCGCTGGGTGCGCACCACGCGCATAGGGTAGTAGTTAGTGATCTCATGGAAAGTGTGGGCGGCGTAGACCTCCTGGCGCCAGGCGAGGGGATGCTCCTCCTCGAGGATGCGGAGAAAGGAATCACCATGGAAGGCGGCGGGGCCCTCATAGAGCCCGGCGGCGTCGAGGAAGGTCGGGGTGACGTCGCACCAGCTGACCAGGCCGTCGCAGGTGCGGTGGGCGCGGCGCGGGCCCGGGGCCCGCACGATGCAGGGGAGGTTCATCCCTGGCTCGTAGAGCGTGGTCTTGGCGCCCGGGAAGGCGGCGCCGTTGTCGGAGAGGTAGACGATCAGGGTATTGTCCAGTTTGCCAGCCTCCTCGAGGATACGCAGCAGTCGGCCGACGCCGCGGTCGAGACGCGAGACCGACTGGCAGTACTGGGCCCACTCGGCGCGGGCCTCTGGGCTGTCGGGCAGGTACGGGGGGACCTGAATGTGGGCATCGTCGTACGGCGTTTCGCGGTCACCAGCAAAGTCCGCCTCCGGGTTGCCGAAGCGGTCCGGTCGGCAGGGATGGCTCGCCAGGAGGCGACCGTCGCGGTGCGGGTTCATTGAACACCAGTACAGGAAGAAGGGCTCGTCGGGCGCGATGAAGGCACGGCAGTTCTCGCTCAGGCGCACGTCGTCGCGGCCAGCGGCAGGGATGACGGTGTCGAAGGCGAACACCCGCTCGGGGGCGTGATGGTACTTGCCGGCGCGACCGGTGCGGTAGCCGCCACGCTTGAGCAGCACGGGGAGGCTGAGGACGTCGTCAAAACAGGCGAAGTGGTGACGGCCGTGGACGTGGCCGTAGGTGCCGTTGGCGTGGTTGTGAAGGCCGGTGAGCAGGACTGACCGGCTAGCGGCGCAACTGGCCGTGGTGCAGAACGCCTGGGTGAAGCGCACGCCGTCACGGGCAAGGGCGTCGAGACTGGGCGTCGCGGGCACGCTGGTGCCGAAGCAGCCGCCATCAAGGCCGTGATCGTCGGCCACGATGAGGACGAGATTCGGGGTGACAGTCGCCATGTGCGGGACTCCTGGAGTTCATCCCGATGGACCGCGGGGACCCTGAACCGTGCCGGGTCAGCCGCCCTGCGACGACGTTGTCCCTGCGTCTTGCCGACTCAGCGGCGGGCGAACAGCCCCCAGCCGCCCACCGAGGGCGCGTCGCCGGGGTCGTCAGCCAGCAGCTCGCGGTAGTTCTCGGCGACCTTGCGGAAGGCGGTCGCGTGCTCGGCGATGATGGCCGGGCGGTAGAACTTGAACCAGGGAACGCCGTAGACGCGGCTGTTCATCAGTTCGGTGACGGGTAGGGAGCCGGCGTCTTGACACAGATTCCGGGGGGAGTGCGCCAAGCGGGTGGGCTTGCCGTCGCCGTAGACATCGCAGGTATTCAGCAGCGGGTGCAGATGCAGGGGCCGGTTACAGCCGGGGCTGGTGCTGACGCCCTCGGCACTGACAGCCTGGCAGAAGCGGGTGATGGAGAGTCCGCCGAGTTCCTCGGGACGGTAGAGGCCGTGGGCCGCATACCAGCCGCCCATTTCGCAGCCGGAGCCCTTGGCCGGGCGGTGTGCCCGAATGCCCGGCACGCCCTCGAGCTGGTCCCAGAAGGCATTCATGGCCTTCAAGATTTCGAGGTTGCGCTGGTCGTACTCGCGCAGCTGCACCCGCCCCACCGCCGAGCTGACCTGGTGCATGCGGTACTTGTGACCGCCCAAGGGCAGGCCGATGCAAGGCCGGAGCGCCTCGCACTGGATGCTGTTGTTATAGCGTTCGTAGTGGCCCCAGGCCACGGCGTACTCGTAGATGTCGCGGTCATCGGTGGCCAGCATGCCGCCCTCGCCGATGGCCAGGGCCTTGCCGCTCATCAGCGACATGGCCGCCACGTCGCCGAGGCTGCCCAGCTTGCGACCGCGGTAGACGCCGCCGTGCGCATGCGAGACGTCCTCGAGCACCTTGATGCCATGCTTGCGGGCAATGGCCATGATCGGGTCCATGTCGGCCGGGTAGCCGCAGTAATGCACCACCACGATGGCCTTGGTGCGCCGGGTGATGCGGTGCTCGAGGTCGGCCGGGTCCAGGCAGAGCGTCTCGGGCTGGACCTCGGCGAAGACGATGCTGGCTTTGAGGTTGAAGGCGGGCAGGGCGCTGGCCCAGTAGGTAAGGCTGGGAACGATGACCTCGTCGCCCTGGCGGACCCCGCAGCCGAAGAGTGCGCCTTCGATAGCGGCGGTGCCGCTGCTGTGGGCCAGGGCGTAGCGCGTGCCCTGCCAGGCGGCGTACTCCTTCTCGAACTCGACCGAGATCTCGATGCCGGACATGGCGCCGCGGCGGAGCACGTCCAGGGCCGCCTGCTCGGCGGCGGGGCTGATGATCGGCCAGGTGAAGGTGTCCCCAACCGGGGTGACCACGGCCTTGGGGCCTGCGAAGATCGCGAGTGCGGAACTCATGCTGCAGTCCTCCTGCCTCGTCTGAGGTAACGCGAACTCGGCGACAGGCCAGCGTGACCTGCCGTGAACCTACGATCAGGGCACTGGGGTCGGCTCGGCGCCGAGGGCTCTCAGGTTGCGTCCCGAAGCCCCCGCCAAGAGCTCCGTTGCCTGCCCGTGGCGGATGGCGGCCTGAGCCAGCAGGCCCTCGGCCCGCACCAGGTCAGTCTGGGCCTCGTTAAGGCGGGTCAGACTGGCGCGGCCGGCCGTGTATTCACTGCGTACCAGATCACGGGTCTCGAGGGTCATGTCTCGGATATGTTGTTGCAGGGTCACCTGTTGTTCGGCGACGCGGATGGCGTCGAGGCGTTGCCGTAGCTGGGCGACGATGGCATGGGTGAGGGCATTGATGGTTTGGCTGATCTCGCTGGCTGCGGCACTCAGGCGGGCCTCCTGGGCCTTGGTGGACCCGCCCGAGAACAGAGTCCAGGTGGCCGCAACGCCGACGGAACTGGAGGCGTCACGGCCGTCATGGAAGCGGGCGCTCTGGAAGCGGGACCAGCCGTAGTCAGCCGCGACCGACACCTGCGGCACGTAGTCGCCGCGCAGCGCCTGGCGTTCCGCCTCGATACCGCGCCTCGACTCGAGCAACTGGCGGTAGTCGGGGCGGTTGGCGAGGGCGTAGTCCAATTCTATCTCGAGATCGGGCAGCGCGGCGGGCAGCACCGTGGGCAGGGGCGCTTGCGCCAGCCCCTGGGGCAGACTCGCGGTGGGGATGCCGAGCAGCTCCGCCAGCGCCACCCGCGCCCTGAACAGGTCGCTCTCTGCCGCCAGGGAACTGCTGTCCGCCTGGGCGACCCGGATGTCGAAGTTCAGCACGTCGCCGCGGGAGACGACCCCGGCTTCGAAACGCTTCCTGGTCTCGGCGCTGAGTTCGCGGTTAAAGTCGCGGTCTCGCTGCGCGATGGTCATGGCTTCCTGGGCCAGCAGCGCTTCGTAGTAGGACAGGGCGACGCCCTGCAGCAGCAAACGCTGCACCTCGCGGGCGGATTCTCGGGAAGCGGTCTCGGCGTGGTGTGCGGCGGCGACGCGGAAGCGGGTGGCGAAACCATTGAAGACGACCCAGGCGGCGCCGCCGCCGAGGGCGTAGGTGCGGTACGGTTCGCGGTCCACTCCGAAGCCGAGGTCGAACGGCGTATCCTCGATGTGCCTGGCGCTAGCGCTGACGCTGAGGGTGGGGAAGTAGGCCGCCTGGCTCTGGCGCAGCGCCGCCACCGCCATTTCCACGCGGGCCCTGGCGGCGGCGACGCCCGGGTTGTCGGCAAGCGTGATGCGCTTGGCCTCGTCAAGGTGAAGGATGCCATCGGCCGTCGCCGCGGCCAGCGCGCCAGTTGCCGGTTGGCTGAGGGTGACGGCGGCCTGGGATAGCGGTTCGGCCATGGCCGCCGTGGCCATGAGCGCCCAAACGCCCGTCACGCTCACTGCGAACCCTCTTCCAGGACGTCTCACAAGTCACCTCGGTTGAAACGGTTCTGACCTCACGCGTCACAGGCTGCAGATGGCCTCCCGAAGGCGCCGCGGCCTCAACTTCCCGCCGGATCCGCGACCGGGCGCCGGGCCGACGCGGCAGGATCACGGCCGAGGCGGACCATGACGCGCTTGAGGTCCTCCCAGGCTTCGCGCTTGTGTTCGGGGGCACGGAGCAGGTAGGCCGGGTGGAAGGTAGGCAGCACCGGAATACCAGCGAACTCGCACCAGGTGCCGTGCTCGCGCCCGATGCCGGTCTTGCCCAGCAGGAATTGCAGCGGAGTCGCCCCGAGGGTGACGATGACCTTCGGCTGCAGTAGCTCGATCTGTCGCTTCAGGAGGGGCAGGCAGGTCGCGGCCTCTTCCGCTTCCGGCGGGCGATTGCGCGGCGGGCGGCACTTGACGATGTTGGCGATATAGACTTCCGAGCGCTCGAGTTGCATAGCCGAGATCATCTTGGTCAGGAGCTGTCCGGCGGCGCCCACGAAAGGCAGTCCCTGCGCGTCCTCGTCACGGCCGGGCGCCTCACCGATGAACATCAGTTCGGCCTGGCGGTTCCCCGCACCGAAGACGGTCTGAGTCCGCTCGGCGCAGAGTGGGCAGCGGCGGCAAACGCTGACCAGGCGCAGCAGTTCGTCCCAGTCCACCGCGCTCAGGGCGAGGGGTTCGTTTGGCGGTGGCGACGGGGGGGCGACGGGGGCGGGTCGGGGCGGCGCGGCGGGGGGCCGCGGCGCGCTGGTGGCTGTCGGCAGCGCGGGGCGCCTGGCGGCGGGCGCCTGGACGCTGACCGCGGCGCGGCTCACCGGCGCCGTAAACAGGGCTTGCCGGGTCGCGGCGGACAGCGCCGCGGCCCGCGTGCCAGCGGCAATCTGGCGCCGCAGAATGCGGACCAGTGTGTCTGTGATCGTTTCGGGCATGGCCCCTCTTGGTCTGGGCGACTCTCCAGGTTGCGCCACCCAGCGCGGCTCAATATACTACCGGCTCGGGTGACAGCCAGCAGCGGCACCCCCGGCGGGGGCAGGATACGAAGCGGAGGCGGAGCAGACGGATGAACCGATGTGCATTGGTGACCGGCGGCGCTCGCGGGATCGGATTGGGTATCAGCCGGGCCCTGGCCCGCGAGGGGCTGAACCTGGCCCTTGTCGGCCGCAAGCCAGAAGACGAGGTCCTGGCGGTCCTGGCCGAACTGCGCGGCTTTGGGGTTGAGGTCATCTACTGCCAGGGCGACATCAGCCAGAGCGGCGACCGACAGCGGGCCTTGGCGGCGGTGCGGGCGGCCTTTGGTCGGCTGAACGTGCTGGTCAACAACGCCGGCGTGGCGCCCAAGGTGCGTGCCGACCTTCTCGAGGCGACGGAGGAGAGCTTCGAGTGGGTGCTGCGGGTCAATTTGCAGGGCCCCTACTTTCTGACCCAGGCCGTGGCGCGCGAGATGATCCAGGCGCGGCAGCAGGACCCCGGTTTTGCGGCCTGCATCGTCAACGTGTCGTCGATCTCGGCCACGGTTGCCTCGCCAGCGCGGGGCGAGTACTGCATCAGTAAAGCCGGGGTAAGCATGGCGACGCAGCTTTGGGCGGCACGACTGGGTGAGTACGACATCCCGGTCTACGAGGTTCGTCCTGGGGTGACCCTGACCGACATGACTGCGGTCGTGAAGGAAAAATACGACCGTTTGATCGAGCAGGGGCTCTGTTTGCAGGCGCGCTGGGGTCAGCCGGAAGACGTCGGCAAGGCGGTTGCCATGCTGGCGCGGGGCGATCTGCCTTATTCCACGGGACAGGTGTTGATGGTGGACGGCGGCCTGACCCTGCCGCGGCTATGATCAGGAGGCAAGGCATGACGGCTTACAAGATGGCGGGGCGAGGGATGCTCTTGGCAGCGCTGGGATCGACGGGTGCGCTGGGCCTAGCGGCGGACACAGCGGCAACGCCGGCCGAGACGAGAGGCGGCAACCTGCTGCTGAATCCTACCTTCGAGTTCCACAGCTTCGCGGGGCATCGTCTGGGGAAAGCCGAGGGCTATTCATCGGGCTATGTCGCCTTTTGGAACTGCGACGCCTACGGCGACGTGCAGGTGGTGCGCGAGGCGCACGCGCCGGCAGACGTGCAACCGGCGGTTTCGGTCGGGAACCTGGTGCGGATTGGGCCGGGAAAGTCCCTTCGGCAGTTCATCGCGTTGCCGGAGGGCCGCTTGGCGCACGGCACGTCGGTCGTGTTGACGGTGTACGGCAGTCAGTCGGCGGCAGGCGCTCTGCGGGCACGGTTGCGCACCCTGAAGCTGGACAGCGAGGACGGCACCTGGTCGCCGAGCGAGTTCGGGATGGCGGACAAGCGCAGCTTCCCGCGGCACTCTCGCGGGGAGCTGGTCTGCGCGGCGCAGGTAGAGGCCTCCAGCGACCAGGCTGGGCGGGTGGCGCTGGCCACGGCGCCGCTGGTGATCGAGGGCCGCTTTCATGCGAACAGCCCGGACACCTCTTACAGCCAGGATGTGAATACGGTGGCGGTCGAAGTCGAACTGGCCAACAGCGCCGCGGACGCGCCGGTGTGGGTCTGGTGGCCGACGCTGACCCCGGGGGCGCAAGCCGCCTGGCGCCTGCCGGCCGAGCAGCAGCCATACCCCTACTACCGGCATATCCCCCGCACGCTGCAGAAGCTGTGGAAGGGCGAAGCCCTGCACATTCTGGCCATGGGTTCCAGCATCGACCGCGGTAGCGCCAACCCCCCCATGTATCTGTACGACGAGACCCCCGGCAGCGCCACCTTCAAGCAACCGCTGTCCGACCGCGTCTTCGAACCGGACCGGGTGAAACGGCCGGATCTGGCCGGTTACATCGGCTGGTGGCAGCACTACTTCTGCTATACGGGTCGGCTGCGGCTCGAGTTGCTGCGTAAGTTCGACTTGCCGGTGGACCGTATCTGCCTGAACCTCATGGCCTGTGACGGGTCCTGCGTGGGGGAGGCGCACTCCGGCCTGGCGGCATACTGCTCGTTGTCGTTGCCGCCAGCCCCGAACGAGAACGGCCAGGGCGAGGGCAAGTCCTGGAAGGAACTCCATCCGGGGCTGTTCAGCCGACCCGAGGGCCCGCGACCTGACCTGGTCATCTTCGGCAGCGGCGCCAACGAAAAGACGGACACGCCGAACGAGGTCGCCGTCTTCGAAGGGACGATTCGCTGGATTCAGCGGCACTACCCCGACACGGAATTCCTCTTCTGCATGTTCCAGAATGCCGGTGGCTATACCCCCAACGCCGATGATCTGCGCGCCCTGGCGTTGCGCTACCAGATTCCGGTCCTGGATTACGGCAAACTCTCCGACGATCTGACGCGCTGGTGCAACCGCTATGCTTTGGTCCCCAACGACGGCCATCCGCAGGCTGCCGCGCATTACCTGTGGTTCAAGGTTCTGGAACGTGCGTTCGAGTGCTGGGACCCCATTTTGCCCGGGATTGCGCAGCGGCAATTGCCAGAGCGTCTGCACCCCAACACCTATGGCTGGGAAGGCGACATGGTCACCCTCACGCAGGGGGACGCCAGGATCAATGGCAACATGGTGTTGTTTGAAGACACGGCCTTGAACTGCTGGGGAAGCGTGGCGGACGACAAGCCGATTCCGTGGGTGGACGGGCAGAAGCAGGCCAGTCGGCGCTCGCAGCCTGGGCGCGACCTGCGCAATTCGCTGTTCCGGCATGGCGACAGCCGCCTGGGTGACCGTCACATCCTCGAGATCGAAGGTCCCGAGGCGAAGTTGACGGCGGTTGACCTGAAGGTCTGTCCGAACCGGCGCTTTATCCCGGTGGATTCGCCGGCCTGGGAGCGTCAGGGCCTCGAGGTGAAGGAGTTCGTTTCGGCCTGGGGAGCGCCCTACGGCAAGCAGCGGGTGGATCTGCCCGTCGGCGCCAGCCTGACGGTGGCGGCGGTAGGTTCCGACCTCTCGATCGCCTTTGTCGACCAGCCTGAGGGCGGCGTGCTGAAGGTCGAGGTGGACGGCCAAAGTTCGGCAGACCTGGCCACCAACACCGCCTACACCGACCGCTCCGGCAAGGTCCACTATCTTGAGAACCGCCGGGGCATCCTCGGCCTGGCCTACGGCCTGCATCGAATCACGCTGACGGCCACCGGCGCCCCGGTCAGCGTGCTGGGGTTGTTTGCCTATGACTCCCGCCCGAATCGGGACCAGGAACGGGTCCTGCGCGGACTGGCATCGCCCGGCGAGGTGCTGAGCTTCAGCGCCCCATTCAAAGCCAGACCGCTGGTCTACTGCACCGGCGGCCTGGGCGTCGAGCCGCGGGATATCGAGGCTGACGCCGTGCGTTTCAGCGGCAGCGGACCGGGGTTCTATGAGATCGTCGGCGAATAGGCACACTGCGGGGGCAGGACTGGATCTGCCCCCGGTGCCTGGCATCGAGGCCGCAGCCTGGCAGGCGCAGAGTGCCTTCAGGCGGGCCGTGTTCGCGGCGTTGTGTGGGGTTCCGGCCGGGCGGGTGACGACCTACGGGGCCCTGGCGCGTGCCGTGGGTTGTCACTGCCCACGCGCTATCGGCCAGGCCTTGCGGCACAACCCCTTTGCGCCGCTGGTGCCATGCCACCGGGTGGTCGCGGCCGACCTGAGCTTGGGCGGCTTCAACGGCCAGCGCCATGGGCCTGAACTGGAGCGTAAACGTCGCCTCCTGCACGCCGAGGGGGTGCCGACCACGATGTCGGGCGGAAGGCTTGTGTGCGGGCAGGCCAGCGCGGACCTATCGCTGCCGCCCCTCGCCGCCCACGGCGAGGGCTGAGAACAGCGGGCTCCATGGAGGCAAGCGCGGGATACCGCGAACCCGCCCGAAGAAGCCAGGGCAGACCGCGAAGCCGCCCGGAACGGGCGAAGGCATCGCGGGCTCCAGGCTGGCATGGCAAACGCCTGCCAGACCTAGCGGGGGTCTCTTGTTTGAGACCGCCCCGCCGCAGCCGGGCTGTTTCAAGAAATCGCGACCTGTGCAATAAGGATGGGCCGAGGTATTCAGCCCCAAAGGGGCGCTCTATACCAGCCCAGGGCAACGCCCTGGGTACCAGTTCACCCCACAGATTGAGCCCTGAAGGGGCGGCCTATGCGACCTCAGCGCGAACCGA
>CAILKC010000221.1 GCA_903834675.1 uncultured Victivallales bacterium
CCGCCCCTTCAGGGCTCAATCCGCGCTGTGGACGGGTACCCAGGGCGTTGCCCTGGGCGCCCGGAACGCCCCTTTGGGGCTGAATACCACGGCCCATCCTTATTGCACAGGTCGAAAAGTAGGGCGCGACTCCGTTCGCGACACGACGCCAGCGGAGTGGCGTCCTACGTTCTTCGCTTCACCGCCGCGGCGGAGCGGAGGCCAAGATGAAGTTGACGATGGGCTCGGGGTTCTCCAGGCTGTGGGGATGATGCCCACACGCTGGTTTGAGAATCACCTCGATCGTCCCTCCACATGGCGGATAGCGCCGGGCAAGCACCGCGCCGTTCTCCTCGTAGGGCACCACCTCGTCGGCGTCTCCCGCCACCAGCAGTATGGGGACCCCCGCGGCGGCGACCTGCCCGATCTGGTCCATGGCGTTGAGCGGCACATCGTCAAACGCCTCGGCACTGAACGACGGGTACTTTTCCAACAAGGCCTGGAAACCCTCGGCCGGGCTCGCCGCCGCCTTCATCACGGCGAGACTCCTCAGGTCCAGCAGCGGCGCGTCCAGATATAGCAGGCCCACTTTGCCAGGGAATCGCGCGGCATAGTTAAAGGCCGAGAACCCGCCTCGGCTGAAGCCGAACAACGCGGGCAGAGCCGTAAAGCCATGGATGGCTTTGAGATAGCAGTGGAATCGTCCCATGATCTCCACACAGCGGTTCCCACCAAACAACTCGCTCACGTTGTAGTACGCCAGGTGCCAGCCGTGGGCGAGCATGGCAAGATCAGCCTGGGCAAACGCCCCAAAGTACTCCGTTCGCCACACCCACGGCTTACCCTCTGCCACACAAGCCGGAGAAACCAGGACCCCGGCCCTCCCGTCAAACACGAAGTCCTGGCGGGGGTAGGAGTTCCACCGCGTCTGGTCGCCATCGGCAGCCGCTGCGGCAGCCTGGTCATTGTTCTTGGACATTCCAGCTCCTCTCCGTCCTGGGTTTGGGTCTTGGGCGGCGGGGTCCCTCAGCGGGCCACCACCGTGAGATTGTCCAGGTAGAACGAGGTCACGGCGTTGGCGTTGCTCATGAAGCCGGTCCAGGTGAGCGTCTTGAACGCCGAGTTGGCGTACGGGAGGCCCGCAAACGTCCGCGAGGCCTCGCCGGGAACGGTCACGGTCAAGGACCACGTTCCGGTCGAGTCAGCGCCCAGGCCTCCTTCCATTTCGAACCGTACCCACTGTCCCTCCGGCAGGTCCATGCCGGCACCGTTATCCAGCGTCAGGCGTAACTCCCGAATCGCGAGGTGGATGCCAGTCTTGTAGTCGCCTTCGCTGTAATCGCGCCACTCATAGTCGACCATGGACGCTTTCTCCACCCGGAGGTCGAAGCCGCTCGACACGATGCCCTTGACGTGCCGCGTCGCGCAGATGAGGTGCGGCCGCCAGATCCGCTCGAGACCGGGCGCGTCGGTGATCTTCAAACTGTGCTTTCCCGTCGCCGCGGTCTCGTCGGTGACGAGGATGGAGTCGCCCTTGTTCTCGACGTGGAGTTCGAGGCCCCGGGGCGGCGCGCCGGGAGTGTCGCGCTCGAAGGTGAAATTGAGAGGCAGCGGCGGGCGCTCCGGCGGCAGTTCCAGCGGCGGGTAGGTCACGGCCTGCGCTTTCGCGACCCAGGCGGCGTCACCGTAGACGCCAGCCTTCGAGAGGTCGAACGGTTTGAACCCGAGTTCCAGCGCCGGCGAGCCAGGTTGCAGACGGAAATCGCCCTTGGCAGGGTCAACAAACAGCGGATCGGCGACCCGCGAGCCCTCCTCGTGCCCCAGTTGCTGCCAGGCATCAAGCGGCTTGCCGACAAAGCTCACCGCCGCGCCGGCCGCGTTCCACCAGCAGTTGTTGCGGGCGACAAAAGTCACCTTGTCCCACGGCCCCGCCAGCGCCGGACCGGTGGTCCAGTAGATGATGTTATTCTCGAAGGTGAACGATAGGTGGTTCTCCACGCGGGTGGCCTGGACCTGGTGCTGCTTGCTGTTCACCAGGATGTTGTTGCGAACGATGTTCTCCTTGCCGTAGTGCTGGTGGAAACTGCCCGTCTTGGTGTCGTAGACGAGGTTGTTCTCGAAGAGGATGCCGGTGCTGCCCTCATCGGTGTACAGGCCCCAGCCGCCATAGGAGTAGGCGTAGATGTCGTGGAAGATATTGCCGGAGACGACGGTGCCCTCGGAGGGTCCAAGCGTGTAGATGCCGCCCATATCGCTCAGAAGCCCCCAGCCAAGGTGGTGGACATGGTTGAAGGCGAAGGTATTGCGCTTGCAGGTGCTGACGTCGTAGCCCCAGCGCCAGCCGGCCGAGATGCCGGAGTAGAAGAGGTCGGCGATCTCGTTGTGCGTGACTTGGTTGTCGGAGCTGTAGCCAATCCAGACGCCGACGGCACACGGGAAGATCGAGCCACCGTGACGGATGATGTTGTTGTCGACCACGATCCTGCCCGTCGCCTCCGACTCGTCCTTGGCCAGCCCCGCCACGCCGATCCGGACGCCGCCGGCGCCGAAGTCGAACAGGTGACAGCGACGGATCGCGCTGTCCGTGCAGCCCTGGCGGAGCCAGATGGCATAGGTCCCGATGTGCCCGACTTCGCAGTCCTCGAAGGCGAGGTTCCGCCCGCCGTCCGCCATCACCACCGCGTCGATGGGCGCCGCGGCCTGGGCGGGCTCGAAGCCGCCGGGCGGGGTGAGCCACTGGGCGTGATGGAAGGTCAGGCCGCTGAAGGTCAGGTGCTCGACGAACCTCCCGGCCGCGGGCTCGCCCCGGATCACGATAAACTTGTCGATGACCGGCGCAATCACCTCGGCCGTGGCCATGTCCTCCCCGGCAAGCGGTAGGTAGTAGAGCCTGCCGTCGCGCGCCAGGAACCACTCGCCGGGCGCGTCCAGGGCGCCGAGGTAGTTCTCGAAGATGAGGGTTGAGCCCTTACGCCACGGGTTCCAGGGCTTCATCCCCTGACCGCTGGTCACCACCGCGCACTCCGCCGGATCGAGGCTGTCGATGAAGCGGCGCGTGTTGTCCCAGTTGTGGTAGACCACCAGGTTGACGTCCTTCAACTCCTCCGCCGAGAGACTGGCGACGGCGGCGAAGTCCTCGGGGCGCAAGCGGACCGTCTGGCGGGCTTGTTTGGGGCGCTGCTTCTCCGCGACCGGAAGGGTCGCCACTTCCTCCACGTCGACCACCTCGAACCAGAACCTATTCGGCGTCCGGGCGCGGACGGCCCGGCGGCCGTTGACAAAGAGTTGCTCGAAGGTCCACTTCCCGGCGGCGACCTCGGGAACCTGGGCGACCCAGAGCCCGTCTTTGGCCGGCTGGAAACCCGTGATGGCGCGCCCGCCGCTGAAGACTGGCTTGGCGCCGGGGGCGGCCTCGTAACGGACCGGTGCCTGCGCGACGCCACCATCCTCAGGCGCCAGCAGGAGCGCTTCGGACATGATGTAATGCCCGGCGGCGACCACGATGCGGGCGGGCTCCGCAGGGGGCCGCCCGCCGCGTTCCCGGCGCAAGGCGTCACGCGCCCCAACAAGCGTGGCAACCGGACCATCGGTCTTCCCGGCGTTGGGCTGGGCCAGTCTTCCCGACCAGTCGTCGTTACCCTGCGGCGAGACGTGGATCACGCACTCGGCCGTGGCCGCCGGAAGTGCAAGGAATAACGACAGGAGAGCGGCATGGGTTACATCGTGCATAGGGCTCCTTTGCGCCTCTTCGCTCCGTCATCAGTCAAGACGATCCCCACAGCCAAGACTCATGGCCGCGCCAGTTGGAATGGTCCTAAGGTCCTCTTCGTTCCGGCCGCCAGGAGCCAGATCCCCGGGTGGTCACAAGTCTCCAGCCACCCGCGGAACGGCCAACTCTCCCAGGCAACGCGCCGTAACGATACCCCGCGGCGCGGCGGATGCAACGGGCGGGTGCCCTCCCCCAGCGGCTTCAAGAAAGCGCGACCTGTGCAATAAGGATGGGCCGAGGTATTCAGCCCCAAAGGGGCGCTCTATACCAGCCCAGGGCAACGCCCTGGGTACCCGTTCACCCCACAGATTGAGCCCTGAAGGGGCGGCCTATGCGACCTCAGCGCGAACCGA
>CAILKC010000222.1 GCA_903834675.1 uncultured Victivallales bacterium
ACCGCATCTCCAGCGGATACAGGCGCGCGGCGGTGGAGCCCACCGCATCTTTTGGAGAGGCGCCTGGCCTCAGGCGCAGCGGTGGAGCCCACCGCATCTCCAGCGGATACAGGCGCACGGCGGAGCCCACCGCATCTCCAGCGGAAGCCGGTCGCGCGTCACTTCTTGGCGAACTGCCCATCGAAGGCCAGGGCGCTGGGCTTGAAGTCGATGTCGTGGACAAAGGCGCAGGCTTCGGTGGCCCCGTGGAGGCGATCCATGCGGGAGTCTTCCCATTCCACCGACAGCGGACCGGCGTAGCCGATGTCGTTCAGCGCCACGATGATCTCTTCGAAGTTGATGTCGCCGTGACCGAGCGAGCGGAAGTCCCAGTAGCGCCGCGGGTCGGCGAAGTCGGTATGCCCGCCGAAGACGCCGACCGTGCCGTCGCCATGGCCCCACCAGGCGTCCTTCATGTGGGCGTGGAAAATCCGGGGTCCGAAGGTACGCAGGAAGCGCACGTAGTCCACGCCTTGGTAGCCCAGGTGCGACGGATCGTAGTTGAAGCCGAAAGCGGGATGGCCGCCGAGGGCGTCGAGGGCGCGTTCGGCGGAGGCGATATCAAAGGCGATCTCGGTAGGATGCACTTCGAGGGCAAACTTCACTCCCTGCTCCGCAAACACATCCAGGATGGGCTTCCAGGTGTCGGCGAAGGTTTTGTAGCCTTGGGCAATCTGCCCCGGCAGGCAGGGCGGGAAGGAGTAGAGGAGATGCCAGATGGGTGAGCCGGTGAAGCCTGCGACGACCTTGACGCCCAGGTTGGCGGCCGCCTTGGCGCTGGTCTTCATGTTCTCGATGGCCCAGGCCCGGGTCGCGGCCGGATTGCCCTTGACCTTGGCCGGCGCGAAGCCGTAGTGCCGCTCGTCGATGACATCGCAGACCAACTGGCCAGCCAGGTGGTTGGAGATGCACCAGGTCTTCAGGCCGTACTTGGCCAGCAGCGCCAGCTTGTCGTCGCAGTAGGACTTGCTCTGGGCGCCCTGAACCACATCGAAGTGGTCGCCCCAGCAGGCGAGTTCGAGACCTTCGTAGCCGATGCCAGATGCCAGCTTGGCCAAGTCTTCCAGGGAAAGATCGGCCCACTGTCCCGTGAAGAGAGTGACTGGACGTGCCATAGTGCCTGCTCCTTTTGATCGCTGGGTGGGACTGCGGACGGGATGGGCCTGAACCGCCACGGTCACCCCGTTCCGCCGCCCGCTAGTGTGACACGGCAGCCGGTATACCGCAAGGGCAGCAGGCGGAAAAAAGCCTGAGGCTTGCCGACCTCAGGCCACGCTGCGGGTCTGCACGGCCAGGCAGCGCGCCGCCCGCCCGCGGACGACCCTGGCCAGCAACCCGAGCACCAGCAGCCCCGCCAGGGCGGCCGCCGCCCGCGAGAACCAGTTCCCCCAGCGGGCATAGACGGTCAGCGGCGGCGCGGCATAGATGGGAATCTCGTAGACCTGGGTGCCGCGCACAAAGCGGTTACCCGTCTGCACGTCGTAGAGCAGCCCGGTGACCTGGCCGTCGGGAAGGATCAGGCAGGTGTCGCTGTTGTTCCCACTACGCAGCAGCGGCCGACGGTTCTCGGCGGCGCGAAACACGGCATGCAGCAGATGCTGTCGCGAACCCGCGCTCTCGGCATACCAGGCATCGTTGGTCACGGTCACCAGCACGTTGGCCCCCCGGCGCACAAACTCACGGCTGATGTCCGAGAAGGCATCTTCGAAGCAGATGTTGACCCCGGCGCGGACTCCCTTTCCGAGTTCGAAGACGGTGAACTCCGACCCCGGCACCAGGTCGCGGCCCATGCCGATCCAGCGCCCCAGCCAGGGCAGGTAGCTGCCGAAGGGCACGTATTCGCCAAAGGGCACACGGTGGATCTTGTCGTAGGACTCGACGATCCGGCCGTCGGGCGCGAGGAGGAGGGCCGAGTTGAAGTCCAGCAGCGGCGGCTCCCAATCGCTGCCCGTCCAGCGCGCTCCAGGCAGCGCCCGGCTGTCGATGGCCCCGATGAGCAGGGGCGTCTGGACCTCGGGGAGGAGCTGTTGCAGGCGGGTCTTGAAGGGCTCGTAGGTCAACGGCGCCGGGACCGCGCTTTCCGGCCACACCACCAGATCGGGGCGGGATGAGGGAACCGCGTCCCGGGTCAGGTCCGTGTAGACCCCTAGGGCCTCGGTGAACTGCGCCTGCGTCCACTCCCGGCACTGCGGTATGTTCCCCTGGACCACCAGCACCCGCAGAGTCCCGGTGGGCGGCTCCAGGCGCGGCGCGTTGCGGGCCGTCAGTGCGGCCACGGCGACGATGGCGGCCACGGTCAGCCCCGGGGTCCGGCCGGCGAGCCGCGAAGTGCCCTGGGTCACCCCCCGCCACCAGTTCACGGCAATCAGCGCCAGCGCCAGATTCTCGGCCACCAGCAGGAAGGTGATACCCCCAATCCCGGTGAAACAGCTCAGCGCCAGCAGCAGGGGCCGTTGCCACTGGCTGACGCCCAGCTCGTTCCAGGGAAAGCCGGTGAACAGCCACCCGCGCACCCATTCCAACCCCACCCACAGCAGGGCGCCGCCCAGGATCAGCCCCGCCTGCCGCCAGCCCGCCGGCACCTCAGCGGGACGCCCCTGGTGGCCCGGACGTGCCGCGCCAAGCGCCAGAGCGAATTCCGTGATGCCGAGATACCAGACCGCCGGATAGACGGCACAATAGAGCGCCAGAAGAACCCCGGCTCCGAAGCCGACCTCATTCAGCCAGAATAGGTTAGTGAGGTAGTGAGCGAGACCGAAAAGGAGGCCGGCAAGGCTGCGGCGGCGGGCTGTGGCAGGCACGGGTGCGAGGAGGATAGGCACAAGTGCAAACCAGGCTGCCCAGTCCCATTCCAGCGGCGGAAAAGCAGAGGTCAGCAGCGCCCCGGAAAGGAGGGCGCCGACCGTGCAGGCGAGGGTTGGCTGCCAGCCCGCCAGGCGGCTCAGATTGCCCGTCGGCATGGCCCCGGCCCGTGGACCGGGCGGCGGCATGGCCCGCGCCGGACCCGTCGCGGGCGTCTCGTCATGCTTGTCCTGGCCCATCGGCTGCCCTCACCCGTCACATGGCTTCGAGCGTCCCGATCGTCAGGGTCGACAGGCCGTCCCGCAGAATGTCGCGTACCACCAGGCACAGCCGCAAGCGCGCCAGCCGCTCGGCCGCGCTGGGCGCCGCCAGCACCGGGCAACTGCGCCAGAAACGACTGAAGTCCTTGGCCAGGTCAAGCAGATAGCCCGCCAGGACCGAGGTGTCGAGCGTGGCTGCGGCCCGTTGCATGGTCTCGGGGTATTGCGCGCAACGCAGGGCCAGCAGACGTTCCTCGGGGAGCCCCAGCACGCTCCAGTCCACCGGCTCGGTGGACTGGGCGCCGGCCTTGCGCAGCACCGACGAGAGGCGGGCGTAAGCGTAGAGCACATAGGGACCGGTATCGCCTTCGAAGGTGATACTGGCCTGCGGATCGAAAAGGATCGTAGTCCGTGGGCTGACCTTCAGCAGCATGAACTTCAGCGCGGCCATGGCAATGACGCGGGCCCGCTCCTCGAGATTCTCGGGCGGGTTATCCCCGGCGCGCTCCAGGGTCGCCTGTCGAGCCAAGGCCTCCATCTCGTCGATCAAGTCGTCAGCGTCCACTACCGTCCCCTCGCGGCTCTTCATCTTGCCCGTCGGCAGGTTGACCATGCCATAGGCCAGATGGACCAGACGGTCGGCCCAGGTATAGCCCAGAGCCTTGAGGATCGCAAACAAGATGTTGAAGTGGTGGATCTGCTCATCGCCGACGACCCAGATCTGCTGGTCGGACTCATAGTCGTGCTGCTTGAGCAGAGTCGTGCCGATGTCCTGGGTCACGTAGACGCTGGTGCCATCGCTGCGCAGGACCACCTTGGTGCCGAGGTTCTTGTCCTCGAAGTCGATCACGATGGCCCCATCCTCGCGCCGCCGGAAGACGCCGCGGGCAAGGCCCTCATGGATGGTGTCGCGGCCCAGCGTGTAGGTCTGACTCTCGAGGTAGGTGCGGTCGAACTGCACGCCCATGCGGCGATAGGTGATGTCGAACCCGGCCAGCACCCAGCCGTTCATGGTCTCCCACAGCCGACGGACCTCGGCGTCCCCATTTTCCCAGGCTATTAGCATGTCCTGGGCGGCGCGGCCGACCTCGGTCTCGAGGAATAGCTCATCGGCGGACTTGTCGGCCAGTTCCGGCCGCGCGCTGTAGAGCGCCGCCAACTGCCGACGGAACTCGGCATCGAATTTCACGTAGTAGTCGCCCACCAGGTGATCGCCCTTAACCCCGGTCGACGCGGGCGTGGCTCCCTGTCCCAGGCGCTGGTACGCCAACATGCTCTTGCAGATGTGGATGCCGCGGTCGTTGATCAGGTTCACGCGCACCACCGCGTGTCCGACCCGCGCCAGCAGCGCCGCCGTTGCCAGGCCCACGCTGTTATTGCGGACGTGGCCGAGATGTTGCGGCTTATTGGTGTTGGGCGCCGAGAACTCGATGAGCACGCGCCGCCGCTGCTCCTGGGGCAGGGCCACCGCCGCCAGCAGCTCGTCCGGCTTCGAGACCGTATCGCGCAGCAGCGCCGCCGGCTTCAGCGTGATATTGGCAAACGCCTTCACCGCGACGGCCGACTGTACCTCGGCATGGCCCGACAGAAAACGGGCCACCATCTCGGCGATCTGGGCCGGATTGCGCCGCAGTTGCCGGGCCAGCAGGAAGCCGTTCACCGTCACATCCCCGGCGAACTCGGGCGGGCACAGCTCAACGGACAGCTCCGTCACCGGGGTCCCGCAACTGGCCGACAGGTGCTGCGCAAGATCGTTGATAAAGGCAAACTTCATGGCGCCATTCATCCCGAGGGAACTCATGTTCACGGACCGCGCCACCCAGTCCAAGGCAGGGGTTGACGCAGGCCGCCTAACATAGCCACGGCAGCGAGCTGTGTCTAAGCGCGGCAGGTCAGCGCGACAGGGCTGTTTCAAGAAACCGGGCTGGGCGTCGTAACACCCCGTGGTCTGTCTGCCGTATCGGGTTGCGCGAGAACACACGCCGTCAGGCATGGCACAGGCGCCAAGCCAAAGCGGTGTCGCGGTCGCCGCAGGCGACCTTGCCACACGCAGTCCACCTGGCCGCCCCGCGATATGGACTGCGTGCGGCAGAGGGCCGCGGACGCGGCCCGTCGACGCCGCTTTCACTGCCGACGGTACGACGGCGGTCGGTTCTTGAAACAGCCCTGGGTCAGCGCGACAGGGTGTCGAGGTAGCGCTGCAACTCGGGCGCCAGTTCGCGCTCGGCTTTGGCATAGCGCCCGACCACGCTCAGAGGCAGAGCGAAACGCCTTTCGGCGGGAACGTAGCGGCGTTCCTGTTCGTCGAGGTACGCATCCAGCCGGCGCTGTTGAGCCAAGGCCGACTCAAACTCGCTGCGGGCTTTGCGCCAGCCGCTGCGGGCCGCCCGCGTCCGTCCCGCTTCGAGGTCGCGACAGGCGGCAAGGTACAGACTGACGGGCTTCTGCAGCAGAAAGGGGACATCCTTGAGCAGCTCAAAGAGGTCGTGCTGAAGTCGACCGCTGGCCTCTTTGTCCTGCTGCAGCGCGGCCATCCTCTCCGGCAGTTCATCGAGGGGCACCCGGTTTCCCCGTGAATTCTGATCCCCGGGCACGGCCACCGGCACCGTCACCAGGGCCTCGAAGCGTTCCGCCGTGCTGTCGGTATCGCAGTAGCCTCGTCCCCGCCGACTGCTGTCCGCCGCCGTGCGTGCGTACCAGGCCTGCAGCGTCTCGCCGGAGGTCACTGCGCCCTGCAGGACGAAACGGAGCGCCTCGACGGGCGGGCGACCGTGGGCGTCAAGCTGCAATAGCCGCTGCGCCGCGTCCAGGCCGGCAGACTCGGACAGGCAAAGCGCCAGAAGATCACAGTGCAAGGCGTACAAACGGTACAGAACCGTGGCCTCCGGGGGCACCGGGTGCTCGATCAGACGCTGCACGTCCGGGTAGATGCCGCGCTGAAACGCAAAGCGGGCCGGCTCGTAGTCCGACACGAAGCGGCCGTAGCGCTCCCGGTTGCCGAACAGAACCCGGTTGGTCAGGGCCGCGGCCAGCCATTCCGCCGAGGGCATGACCGGCGGATTGGCGTCCTCCGCGGCCATGAAGCGGCGCTGCAAGAGCGCCCGCAGCAGCCGGTGCGTCACCACTTCCATGCTGTCGTCCGGACCGAATGAGAGCGAGAGAGGGTCGGGCATCGGGGCGCCAGCGCTGTCGCCAAACCAGATCCGCAGCAGCTTGGGCGGCACGTCCGAGGCCCCGGCAAACGCCTCCACGTCGGCGAAGCAGGCGGTGGCAAAATGCTGCCAGGTCTTGGCGGTCTGTTCGCCCTTGCAGGTGACCCGAATCCGGGCCTCGGCCAAGGCTTTGGGCTCGGCCGCCTGGGCGGATCGGCTGAGCACGCACAACAGCACAACCGCGACCGTCCTCCAGAAGCGGCGGAGGAGAGGGCGCCCGGCACTCCACCAGGCGCTCACCGCGTGTTTGCTTAAGGGATGTGCGGGACAGCGCACGGGTCACCTGTGCCCATCGGCACTAGAAGTGCTTCTGCTGGAACGTGCAGATAGCCGTCAGCAAGTCCAGAGCCTGGCGTACGCTCGGGTCGCGTTCTCGCTCCACCGGGGCGACGTCCCCGCGTCGGCGCCACGGACGGCTGTCGCCGCCCACCGGCGGCACCACGGGCACATCCGGCTGCAGCGGCTCGACATGGCTCCGGGTCGGAATCTCCGGCAGCAGGACCTCGAGGTTACCGGCAAGTCGGACCGGCCGTAGCGGATAGGGCAGTCCGCGGGTCGGCTCGCCCAGGATCACCGCCCCATGCGCCGCCCGCAGTCCTGCCGCCAACACCTCCGCGGCAGCCCGCGTGCGGCCGTCGACGATGACCACGGCGGGGTGCCCCCACGAGCCGATCAGGGCGGCACACTCCGTCGCCGCGCCCAGGTCGTTGCCCGCGGTGTCGCGCAAATCCACCACGGTGCCATCGTAGACCGCGCTCGACAGGCGGCCTCGGGCCTCGGTCAGGGCCTGCGACAGGCCCGCTTCCACCGCCCCAACCTGCAGGTAGCCGAAGCGGCCAGAGCCGCTCTCCAGGCGCGCCAGTAACGGCGCCGCCGAAACCGCAGCCACGCCCATGGCGGCGTCTGGCCCGACCACCACGCCGCCCGAAGCGAACGCATCGAGAAGCGCCTGGCAGGCGATGCGCCGCAGCTCGATCTCCGCGTCCGGCACGAGTTGCCGGGCCCGTAGTTCCCCCAGAAGATCACCCAGCGCCTCGCGCACCGCGGGAGCCGTCGCCGCTGCCGGCGGCAGGACGTCCGCGGCGTTGAGCCAGGCGCCAGCGCTCAGGCTGACCCCGGCGCAGGCTCGAGCCACAGGCCGCAACCACCGCCTGACCCGGCCGCGACGGTCACTCATGTTGCGCCGTAACCTCACGGTCTGCCGCCTCCACCTTGTCGCGCTGACTGGCGCGCTGCTCTTCAAGACGCCGCCGCAACCCCTCGTCGCCCAGCGCCAGGATCTCGGCCGCCAGCAGGGCGGCGTTGACCACCCCGCCGCTGCCGATGGCCACCGTGGCGACGGGAATCCCGCCGGGCATCTGGACGGTCGCCAAAAGGGCATCAAGCCCGTTCAGGGCGCCGCCCTCCACCGGTATGCCAATCACCGGCAGCAACGTGTGCGCCGCACAGACCCCGGCCAGATGCGCGGCGCCGCCCGCCGCGGCAATGATGACGCCGAAACCGTTGTCCCAAGCCGTCGACACGAATGACACCACGGCCTCCGGCGTGCGGTGCGCGCTCATCACGCGGACCACATACGGAATCCCGAGCGCCTTCAGAGTGCTGATACACCCCTCAAGCTTGGGCAGATCGTTCTTGCTGCCCATCACCACCGCTACCCGTCGTATCATGGTCGACTCTGCCCCCTCTTGTTAAGGACCGCTCTAGCGCGCCCCGGTCTAGCCGTACCGACGGCCCAAGGCGGGCTGAAAAAATAGCCGCCCGGAGATGAAGCTGCAACCAGCCATCGGCCTACAGCAGGGCTGTTTCAAGAATCGACCGCCGTCGTCCCGCCGACAGTGAAAGCGGCGTCGACGGGCCGCGGACGCGGCCCTTTGCCGCACGCAGTCCATATCGCGCGGCGGCCATGTGGACTGCGTGTGGCAAGGTCGCCGACGGCGACCGCGACACCGCTTTGGCTTGGCGCCTGTGCCATGCCTGACGGCGCGTGTTCTCGCACAACCCGATACGGCAGACAGAGCACGGGTTGTTGCGACGCCCAACCCCGTCTCTTAAAACAGCCCTCGGCCTACGGCAGCGCCAGATCCGCCAGCGGCGCGGGAACTTCGGCGGGATCGGAACTGAGGTACGGGCAAACCTCGCCGCCAAGCCATAGGGAGATGTCCTGCAACGGCCAGCACTCCAGCGTCCAGACCCTTCCAGCCGCCTCGGGACCGACCTCAATCGGCTGCGGGGTGCCGACCCAGCGCCCATCGCGGTCCAGGGCCACGCGGCCGTCGGGAGCGCTGATCCGGATACGTGCCGTCTCGGTCTCCCCGCCGTCACGGGCGGCAAGATGAAAAGTCCGAGCGCCCTTGGGCACGTAGAACCAGCGCTTGATCGGGCTGCAGAACAGCGACAGGGGGACGTCGGCGGTAGCCACCTCCGCCAAGGCCAGGCCGCCCGCTTCCACCTCGGCCGAACCGCTGCCGGCATCGACCAGCACATGCAGGACTCCGGCCTCCGCCGCCTTGGCTGTCAGCACGACACCCTCGTCCACCGGCGCCGTTCCGCTAGCCACGGTTGCGAAGGCGACGTCCAGGAGCCTGGCCTTGAGCGTATCCACGTACTTGGTGACCCGGAGGTTGCGGACCGTCACCTGCACCTCTTCGCCGGCCTGGCGCCAGAGCGCGACCTGGTTGCTGCGTCGCAGGCGTGCCTTGGTCGCCACCACCGGCACGGCCGAATTTGGCTGACGGAGTACGCCCAGGCGCTCCCTGACCTCACAGGGGATGTCGGCCGTCATGCCATCGACCTGCCCCGGAGCGTACTTTACGGTCAGGAGAAGGTTGGCCGTCTGCGTCTTGGCGCCCAGCGGTGGCGTCAGGGTCAGGCGGATCGGTCGTTCGAGCAACGCGGGCAAATGGATCTCGGCCGGAACCGTACTCACAACCCAGCCCTCGGGGCCAGTCGCCGCCGCCGCCACGGTCAGATTCTGGGGCGATAGGTTCCGTACCGTCAGCTCCGTAACCACCGACCGACCCGCTACGGCAACGGCGGCCTGGAGGGGGACATTCAGGGCCAACGGACGATTGCTTTCCAGCCACAGAACGGCCGTCAGCCGCAAGTCCGCCGCGCCGACCGGACAACCCACGAAGGCGACCACCGGCACCAGGCGTTCCACGTAATCCTCCTGGCGCAACAAAACCTGGGCCGTGACCAGGTTGGACCCCGCCGCCGCCGGTACGAGGCTGATCTCGAGGGCCTCGGCAGGCACGTCGGCCAGGGCGGTCAGACGCACCGTTGGCGCCACGCTGCTGCCATGGGTGATCAGGGTGACGGCCTTGGGCAGGCCGGGAGTCAGCCAATCGTCTTCGGACACCAGCGTCGCGTCGATCCCACTGACCCCGGAGACCAGAGCATTGACGCGCTGCGCCAGAGCCAGCAATGGACTGCCCGGGCTGGCCATGGACGGGGTCCGCCGACAGGCCTCGAACAGAGCGGCCAGAGACTGCGACAGGACCCCGAGGGTTTCCACCGAGGGCGCCTCGCACAGGCCTTCCAGGGCCCGGCGAACCACTTCGGCTTCCGTCACGGCGACGCCGCAGGCCTTGGCCCGTTCCAGGATGGTCTTGCCGGCCGCCTTGTCCGGCGCCCAGTAGCCGACCAGGCGTTCCCCGGCGCCGGCGGAGACCGCCAGGGCCGACTGCAGCGGCGGCAGGGCAATGGGCCCGGTCCCGCCCCCGGCTAGAAACCCCGCCACCAGGCCGGGCTTGGCGAAGTTCAATTCGCCGGCGCCGGAGACCCGGCAAAGCAACCAGTCCGCCTCGCCGCCCCACACCGTCACCCGCGGTTCGCCGGCGCTGACCCGGTGCGGCAGCCGCCGCAACAGCGCGAAGGGCTGCTCGAGTTGCCGCCGCGGTAGCCCCCAACCCTCCGCGGCCGGGCCGCGCCGTTCCGCCTGCCGACCGAGACGCGGCACGAGCGCCCCTTGCCCGTCCACGCTCAGCGCTTCCACGGTCGACTCGTTTGCTCCGAACCCTTGCGCCACCAGGCCGTCGCTGCAAGCCCACAGGCGCCCTTCCTTCTCCACCTGCGGCGGCATGGCCCCGGCAGTGGCAGTCAGCAGCTCCCAGGGGCACTCCTCCAACGGCTGCCGACGGACCGGCCGCGAGCTGGCGCCAACCGCCAGGATCATGGCCTGGTTGGGCCCCAGGCTGATTCGGCAGGCCCCAGCGTCGTCCAGCTCCGCAGCCGCGGCGTCGGGCCAGAGGACCGTCAAGCGACTGTCCGCCGCCAGTCCCAGACCCGCCAGGTCCAGCCAGAGCTCCGCGTTCTGCGCCACCGCCGTGAGGTTCACCAAGGCCACGCCGACGGCATTGCCCTGCCGCCAGGCTGAGCCCAGGACCGCGGGACCCTGCCACTGCCGCCGTTTGCCGCCCAGCACGCCATAGGCCACCGTGTGCGGCGCCGCCGCCAGAGCCAGGCGCCCCGTCGGCCGGCTGGACCCCGTGGGCACCAGCGCCAGGCGTTCCCATTGGCCATCCTGTAGGAAGGGTTTGCCGACCCGATAGTAGGCCTGAACCAGTTCGCGCAACAGCTCGCTGTTCCGGTCCCCTTCGCGGGGTGGCACGGCCACGCTGGTCGAGAGCAGCGGCACAAACCCCCAGGTGAACAGGGTCCCCATCTGCAGCGCAAAGGCATCGGCATCCAGGTCAAGCTGCGCATCGCTGCCGAAGTTGATGGTGTACGGATGGTAGACGGCACTGAAGAGCGGGAAGACCTGCTCCCCGGCGCCCAGGGACGAGCGGGTCAAGTCGAGGGTCAGGAACCCGTCCATCAGGTCGAGGAACTGCTCCCCGATCTCCTCGGTGAAGAAGCAGGCATCCGGGACCTTCCGGCGCGTGCTCAAACGCAACTCTTCCATGAGCCGGCGGTTGTTCTGCGAGCGATGATCGCCGCCGTGCAGGCTGTGCTGATGCTGCGGATCGTAGCAGGGCAGGGTGCGCACCGCGGCCAGGCAGTCGAGATAGACCCCGGCCATGCCCTGCTCGCCGACCAGCTTGCCGGTGGTTTCGCGCAGCTTGGCCCGCCAGGGCTCAACCGGGCACATGTGGGCAAACACCTCGCTCGCGATCGTCCAGGGAACCAGGCGGCCAGTGTCGTCCTTGACCGCGGCCGCCTGGCCGTTCTCACGACGCCAGCTCTGCGTATCCGTATCCCAGATGACGCCGTTGATGTAGGGCAAAGGCATCACCCCCATCTCGCGGGCCGCCACCATCCCCTGAAGCAGGTACGGGTCCGCAGGCAGGGGCTCCGGGTAGTCGTCGTCGAAGCGAGCGATGGTGTAGCGGTAATAGTGCGACGCCAGCGGGACCCGTAGCCACTTCTTGTAGGCGGCCCATTCCGGTACGACCTTCGCCGGCTCATGGTAGAACTTCGCCCAAAAGCCGATCTGCCGAAACCAGAGGGGTACCCAGAGCGCCTCGTCGGCCGTGCCGGGCGCGGGCGCTTGCTGCGGCCACGACTCCGCAGTTCCGCGCCGGCACCAGGCTTTGCGGCGGGCCCAGTCGCGATAGATGGCGGCGGCCTCATGGTAGTCGCCCCGGAACGCGGTCAACACCACGGGATACGGCAGGACATAGCTGACCGGGTGCTGTCCCGGCGTGATCGGCCACTGGTCCAGGGGCGGCAGATGATGCACCCACCAACTCAGGCGACCCGGCACGGTGCGGGTATCCACCGCAAAGCGTTTGTGCCAGCCATCGCCGTCTTCGGCGGCCAGATACAGCCCAGCCGCCGCGCTCAGATCCGGACGCCAACCGGATTCCGTCACCGTGCCCGCCACGGGCGCCGACAAGGCCGGAAGCCGCGGTGTCGGCGTGCCCCAGTACGCCAGCCACTGCATCGAGGCGGGCTGCGGGTAGTCCAGCAAGACCTGGGTCTTCGCGCCGATGGGGTCACGCACCAGCCGACCGAGATACAGCGGCAGGGCAAGCTCGTCATCAGAGGGGCCCTTCAACCCCAGAAGCCGTGGAAACTGCACGTCCCACAGGGCGCCCTCCAGGCTGCCCTCCACCGCGATCTCCCAGCGCGATTTCCCTTCGCTCGGAACCAGCAACACCTGCACCGTCACGGACAGCTCGCCGTCGAGTCCCGGCGCCCGCACGCCGGTCCAGGCCAGCTCCAGGGTACGCCCCGACAGTCTGTGGGTCAGGCGGGTCGCGTCCCTGGCGGTAAGCTCCCGGAAGCCGCCGTCGGCGGCCCTCAGCACCAACAGCCACGGGGAACGATTCGGGGCCGACTCGCCGAGCGGCGGCAGAAAGACCGTGTCGCAGGGAATGTTGCGCAGTCCGCACAGGCCGCCCTGCGCCTCCAGGTCAAACACCATCTCCATGGACTCGTTGACCAGGCTGACCTCAACCCCGCCGGCAAGGCGTGTCAGCAGAACCAGCCCAAGCAGTGTACTCATCGCCAGCCAGCGCGTCATCGCTTGTCCTCCCGTCGGAAGATCACTCGTCAAAAAGCCGTAGAGCGGCCCCCTCGCTCAGTCGAGGGCGCCCCGCCCCGCCAGCCGTTCCGGGGTTTCGCCACAGCCGCCGCTATATACCATCGCTTGGTCCCATGGCAATAGGGATCGGGCCCCAGTGCATGTCTGAGACTTCAGGAAAACCTATGAACTGACCTGCGCCCTGACCCCGCCGCAGGGCTGGACAAGACTGCGGCGGACGGTATGGTGTCGCGGCCGAACCGGCCTGGCGCCGACGTCAGGTTGACGCGGAAGCAGGCTCAACCCGCAAGCGTACCGTGACTGCAGGGCGGCGATGGCACAACGATACCGGCGAATCCAGGAACAGCTCTTCACCCGCACCCGCGACCTCTTCGGACTCAGCGACGCCGAGGCGTTGTTCATCCTTGACGACGTCGTGCTCAATCTGGAGGCCCTCAGCGCCGACCTCGCGCCACGTGGGGATGGGCGGGTCGATCCGGCCAAGTCGCCGCAACGCATCATGCAAGCCCTTGGTTCGGTGTCCGATCAACTCGAATGCGCCGTGCTGGCCGAGATTGTGGCGGGTCTGATCGAGGCCGGGGCGCTGGAGTGCCACCCGCTGTCTGAACAAGCCGTGGAACCCTTGACGCACTTCGTCAAGGGACTGCGGGACGCCATGCCGCCCATGTCCCATGACTATGCGAATTAGTCCGAGGCGCTGAAGGATGTCGCCAACCGGTGCAGGGGACACGGCGGCGGAGAAACACGACCATGCGTACTCCCGACAGTAAGATTATGACGCTTGAGCAGGCCACCGCCTGGCGCCAGACCCTCCGCCGCGACCACCTGCGCCTGGCCCTGACCAACGGCTGTTTCGACCTCCTGCATCGTGGCCACGCCGAGTACCTCGCCCGAGCCCGCGAAAGCGCGGATGCCCTGCTGGTTGCGGTGAACAGCGATGCGTCCGTCAAGCTCCTGAAGGGCCCCACCCGCCCCGTCGTCAGCGAACAGGACCGCGCCTTCCTGCTTGCCTGCCTGGAGGCCGTGGATGCCGTGGTCGTCTTCGCGGGCGTGAAGCCGACCGACGTCTTCCGCCAAGTGCCGCCCGACGTCTACGTGAAAGGCGGCGACTACACCCTCGATACCCTCGACCGCGAGGAGCGTGACGTGCTCATGAGTTTTGGTTGCGCCTTCCGCTTCATTCCCTTCGTCCCCGGTTTCTCCACCACGAGCACGATCTCCCGCGTTCGCAGCCAGGGCTGACACCCCGGGCCCCGGCGGCGCCAGGGGGTGGATGGGCGGGCGGGTAGGCAACGCGCCTTTGGGGCTGGATGTCTTGGGTTGGTCCTTGGGTGTTTCGTCATGGGTCATCGGCTGGCAGTCAAGGTCCGCACTTTGGGAGGGCCGCGGTATGAACCCTGATCTCAACTTCATCTTCAGCCGCAGAAGCGTGCGCCGCTACGCTCAGCGCGACATCCCACCCGAGACCTTGCAGGCGCTGCTGGAAGCCGCCATGGCTGCCCCCTCGGCCTGCTGCACGGACCCCTGGGACTTCATCGTAGTCCGCGACCAGGACAAGCGCGAGGCCATCGCCGCGGCTCTGCCCTACGGCAAGATGCTGCCCCAGGCGCCCATCGGTATCGTCGTCTGCGGCGACCTGCAACGCGCCAACGGCGGCGAACTGTCCTACCTGCTGCAGGACTGCGCCGCGGCGATTGAGAATCTGCTGCTGGCGGCGCAGGCCTGCGGCCTCGGCGCCTGCTGGCTCGGAGTCCATCCGCGCCCGGACCGGATCGCCCATCTGCGGACCTTGTTCAGCCTGCCGGAGCACATCGTGCCGGTCTCCGTCATCGCTCTGGGTTGGCCGGCCGAAACCCCCGCCCCGCGCAGCCGCTATGCCGCCGGGCGCGTCCATCATGAACGCTGGTGAGACGGGTAAAGACGGCCATGCCTACGGAATCACGCTCCATCTCAGACTCCTCAGCGGGCGGCGGCTCCCTGCTGATTGCCGATCTGCCGGACCACGAACGGCCCCGGGAACGCCTCGTCGCCCAAGGCTCTGAGGCGCTTAGTGATGCGGAACTGCTCGCCATCCTCCTGCGTACCGGTCGCCGCGGCGTCTCGGCCCTGGACGTCGCCCGGCACCTGCTGAACGAGTTCGGCGGCTCGCTGAACCGCCTGGCGACCGCTGGCGTCTCCGAACTGCGCCGTGTCCCCGGCATCGGTCCCGCCAAGGCCGTCGAGATCCACGCCGCCTTCGCCTTGGCCCGCCGCCTCGCTGGCACCACGGACGCCGCCCGCCGTTGCCTGAATGAACCGCAGGGCGTCTGCGATCTCTTCAGGGAGCAGTTTCGCACCGCCACGCAGGAGGAGTTCCACGTGCTGCTGCTGGACGCCAAGAACCACCTGCTGCTGCGCGAGCGCATCACCCTTGGTCTGGTCGACCGCACCCAGATTCATCCGCGCGAGGTGTTCCGCAGCGCCATCCGCGAGAACTGCTCGCGCTTGCTGCTGGTCCACAATCACCCCAGCGGCGACCCCACCCCTTCGGCCCAGGACATCGCCGCCAACCGCCAGCTCGTCGAAGCCGGCAAGATCATCGGCATTGAGGTCCTGGACCATGTCGTGATCGGCAATCCGGCGCGAGTCCACGGCCGGGCCTACGTCAGCTTTCGCCAGGAAAATCTTATGTAGTGCGGGACCGTTTGTGTCCCCCGGAGGCCAGGCAGAATGACGCTGAAATTTGGTCTGATCGGACTGGGGCAACATGGGCGCAATGCCGTGGCGCCCGCCTTCGAAGATCCCCAGGCCTGCGCTGAACTGTGCGCCGTGTGCGACGTCAGCCCCGCCGCTCTCGACGCCTTCACGCGCCCGGTCCAGGCTAAGTACTCGGACCATCGGCAGATGCTGGCGAACTACGCCCTGGACGCGGTCTATGTCGCCGCGGGCATGGACCGGCACTGCGCTCTGGTGCTGGACTGTCTGGCGGCCGGCAAGCACGTCGTGGTCGAGAAGCCGATGGCGTCGACCCTGCCGGACTGCCGCCGCATGATCGATACCGCCCGCCACGCCGGACGAGTGCTCGCGGTGAACTTCGAGACCCGTTACAGCGAACAGAATGACATCCTGCGCCGCTGGATCGCCGGGGGCCATTTCGGCCGCATCGAAGCCCTGCACTTCGCTAACATGTGGGACGGCCACAAGACCTTCGGACCCATCCGGGAACGGCGGGCCAGGCTGATGGCTCTCGCCGGCGCCCTCGACTGCGGCATCCACAAACTCGACCAGGCCAGATTCTTGCTCGGGGGCACCTGGAACCGGGTTGAAGCGCTTGGGGCCTGGCTCGGCGAACCCTCGGAGCCGCCCCCGCACATCGGCATCCTGGCCCAGCTCAGCACCGGGGTCATGGTCACCCTCAACGCCAGCCTCGCCTGGGCGGCCAATATCGAGCCGCGACCCATGGTCAACACCCTCGAAATCGCCGGCACCCAAGGCGTGGCACTCTGTCGCTCAACTCCCGACTTCCGCCGTATGACCCTCCAGCTCTGCAGCGCCACGCTCTGCCAGGAAATGACCCTCGATAGCGCCGGACATACCAGCGACATCGCGTTGTTGCTCAATGATTTTCATAAGACGGTAGAGGGCGGTGGGAAGGCCTCGGGAAGCCTCGCGTCGGGCGAGGATGGCTACTGGGCGCAGTTCGCCACCGAGCAGGCCAACCAGAGCGCCAGACGCAACCGTATCCCGCTGTCGTCCTGAGCCACGGTCCCAGAAGATGGAGCGGCCGCGGCTCGCGGCCAGAGCCGACCCGACGGTCGGCGCTCCCAGAAGATGGAGCGGCCGCGGCTCGCGGCCAGAGCCGACCCGACGGTGGGCGGTCCGGTGGGCGGTCCGGTGGGCGGTCCGGTGGGCGGTCCCAGATTCGAGCGGTCGTGGCAAGGGTCTCATGAATCCAACCGAACGGCGCAACTCCACCCTCAACGCTGCCGGCGAAGCCCTGTTTGGCTTCAAGGCGAACCTGATCGCCTCGGCGACGGTATTGACCGTGTTGTTGCGCGAGTACGGCGCCAGTCCGCGGCTGATCGGGGCGGTCTGGAGCATCGAAACCGCGGGAGCGCTGCTGCCCCAGTTGCTCGGGCTGTACGTCTTTCACTCCTACCGCCAGCGTAAGCGCCGCCTCATCCTCTGGCACATGGTCGTGATGCTCCCGGTTCTGGGCGTGATGAGCGCGCTGACCTGCATGGCGTCCAGTCTCGACCCCGCCGTGTACCGCTGGAGCATGCTGGCGGGACACGCCTACTACTGGCTCATGATCGGCGTGGTCAATGCCGCCTGGTCCGACTTCCTGGCGGGAATCTTCCCCACTAGCATTCGCGGCACGGTGATGGGGCTGGCCATGTTCGCCGCCTCGTTCGCCGGGGCGCTGGGCGGGTTGGTTGCCGGGTACCTGATCCGCAGTTTCCCAGCCCCGCAGGTCTATGCGGCGCTTTACGGTGTCGCCTGGGGTTTGGGAACCCTGTCGATGTGCTTGTGGATCCCGGTGGATGACACGGCTCTGCGTGACAGTACCGAGCCCCCGCCGCCCTCGATCCCACTCCTGGCCAAGCACTTCGCGCACAGCCTGGCGGATGGCAACTTCCGCGCCTTTCTCCTCGCCCGCATCCTCGCGACCCTGGGATTCTGCATCATCCCCTTCATCGCGCTGCGTTTCATGGACCCCGCCAGCGGCGGACTCTCGCGCAGCACGATCGTTTCGTGTGGCGCCGTCATGACCCTGGGCTTCTCGCTCGGCAGCCTGGTCATGGGACCGCTCGGCGATCGCTATGGACACCGCCTGGGCGTGTTACTGGGAAGCGGCCTGCAGGTTGTCGCCCTGCTGGTCCTGCTCTTCATCCCCGGGCTGGCAGGCTGCATTCTGGCCTACGGCTGCGCCGGAATCTGCAATGCCTGCGGCTGTGTGTCGCACTACAACATGATCTTCGAAACCTGCCCCCATGAGCACCGCATGGCGCACATCTCGATTGGCAGCCTGCTCATCGGCGCCCCCATGGCCTTTGCCGCGGTGCTGGCTGGCCTGATCGCCGAATGGTCCTCCCTCGACGCCGTCTTCGGCCTCTGCCTGGCCCTCAGCGCCATGGCCTTCGTCTGGTGCCTGCTGCGGGTCAAAGAACCGCGCACGCTGAAGCTCGCGGCGGGCTCCCTCTGAGCCCAGCGGGCGGGTTCGCGGTATCCCCCGTGGGACGGCGCGCTATCCCTGGAGCCCGCGATGCCCAGCCCGTTGCGGGCGGGTTCGCGGTATCCCCCGTGGGACGGCGCGCTATCCCTGGAGCCCGCGATGCCCAGCCCGTTGCGGGCGGGTTCGCGGTATTCCTAACGCTGAAAGAGCATCTCGGCGTAGGTCGGCAGCGGCCAGTACGAGGCCCCCGTCCGGGCCTCCAGCCCATCGGCCGCCTGGCGCAGACGAGCCATGGCCGGGAGCACGTCCTCCTGGCAGGCCCGGGCTCGGCCCGTGGCCTCCTCCACCTCGCGGGCGCGCGTCATCGCTTCTTCAAGCTGCTGCAGCGCCTCGCCCAGAGCGCTGCTGCCTTGCAGGAGGTCGTGCAGAAGCTCCGTAGCGACCTTGGGCACGCCGAAGGGTTGCAGGGCCGCCACCGTCCGGGCCTGCTCGCCGACGAAGGCCAACACCGCCGGCAGGATCTGCCGACGCACCATGAAAACCGCCGTCTTGGCTTCGATCAAAATCGTCTTGGCGTAGTTCTCCACCAGGACCTCGTAGCGAGCCTCGTACTCCGCCCGGGAGAAAACCCCGTGACGTTCAAACAGCGCCACATTCTTCGGCGCCATCATCTCCGTCAACGCCTCGACTGTGGAGGCCAGGTTCGGCAGGCCCCGGCGCGCGGCCTCCTTCTTCCAGGCCGAGGTGTACCCGTCACCGTTGAAGATCACCCGATGGTGCTCACGGGCGTAGGCATGCAGCAGCTTCTCGAGGCGCCGGGTAAGGGGTTCCGCGGCGGGCGCCTCGAGCTCGTCGGCGATCTCCCGCAACGATTCCGCCACGATCGTGTTGAGCACAAAATTCGGGCCTGATAGAGACTGCGCCGAGCCCGGCATCCGAAACTCGAATTTGTTGCCGGTGAAGGCGAAGGGCGAGGTGCGGTTACGGTCGGTCGAATCCCGGGGCAGGGGGGGCAGGGTGCTCACCCCGAGCTGCAGTGTCCGCTTGCCTTTCGAACTCTTGGCCCCATCGCGCTGAATCTGCTCGAAGATGTCGGTCAACTGCTCTCCCAGGAAGACCGACACGATCGCCGGCGGCGCTTCGTTCGCCCCCAGGCGGTGATCGTTGCCGGCATGCGCCACCGCGGCCCGTAGCAGATCCGCATAGCGATCCACCGCCCGGATGACGGCGAAGAGGAACACCAGAAACTGCACGTTGTCGTGAGGCGTGTCACCCGGCGCCAGCAGGTTGATCCCGTCGTCGGTCGCCATCGACCAGTTGTTGTGCTTGCCGGAACCATTGACCCCGGCAAAGGGCTTCTCATGCAGCAGGCAGACGAAGGCGTGCCGCCGGGCCACCTTCTGCAAGGTCTCCATCACCAACTGATTGTGGTCAACGCCGACGTTGAGCACTTCGAAGATGGGCGCGATCTCGTATTGGCCCGGCGCCACCTCGTTGTGCTGCGTCTTGGCGGTGACGCCGAGCAGCCAGAGTTGCTGGTTGACCTCATTCATGAATGACGCCACGCGCTCGTGCAGGCTGCCGAAGTAGTGGTCTTCCATCTCCTGCCCCTTCGGCGCCGGGGTGCCGAACAGGGTGCGACCGCAGAACAACAGGTCCGTGCGCCGCTCCAGGAAACGGCGGTCGATCAGGAAGTACTCCTGCTCGGCCCCCAGCGTCGCCATCACCCGCTGCGTTCTCGTCTGGCCCAGCGCTCGCAAAACCCGCAGCGCCTGAGTGTTCAGCGCATCCATCGAGCGCAGCAGCGGCGTCTTCTTGTCCAGCGCGTGGCCGTGGTAGGAGCAGAAGAAGCTGGGGATGAACAGCGTGGTGTTGTCGCCGTCCTTCTTGATGAACACCGGCGAGGTCGAGTCCCAGGCTGTGTAGCCACGCGCCTCAAAGGTGGCCCGCAGGCCGCCAGAGGGGAAGCTCGAGGCGTCGGGCTCGCCCTGGCTCAACTCCCGGCCGCTGAACTCCATGATGACCGCACCCTCCGGGGTCGGTGAGATGAACGAGTCATGCTTCTCGGCCGTCATCCCCGTCATCGGCTGGAACCAGTGGCAGTAGTGCGTCGCCCCGCGCTCGATGGCCCAGTCCTTCATGGCACTGGCCAGAATGTCCGCCAACGACCCATCCAGGGGCTTGCCCTCACGCACCGTCGCCTGCAAGGCCTTATACACATTCCGCGAGAGACGCTCCCGCATCACGGCATCATTGAAGACATAGGCCCCGAACATGGCCGGAACGAGCTTGGACTTATCGCTGTCATCCATCGGTGTTTCGCTCCCCTAAACGTCGCGTGCCGACCGGGCACAGCCCCAGTCGGCACGCTCTGAAGAATCGTGGCTCACTTCACCTCGTCGAGGCGAATGCAATGCTTCTCCGCGGCCAACAGGGTCACCGCCTCAAGCACGCGCTGGGTCTTGAAGGCGTCCGCAAAGTCGGGAATGGGCACGACCGGCTCCTGCCCGCCGAGAACCCGCAGGATGTCCGAGGCCGTGTTGGTGAAGGCGTGTTCGTAGCCGATGCCGTGCGAATCCGGCCACCAGGCGTCGGCGTACGGGTGGTCCGGCGCGTGCGTACACATGATCGTGCGCCACCCCTGAATGCCGCGCGGCCCGGTCGCATCGTAGTACTCAAGCTCGTTCATGCGCTCGAAGTTGAACTTCAGCGAGCCCTTGGTGCCGTTGATCTCAAAGCCGTTGCGGTTCTGGTTGCCCGTGGCCATCCGCGTCGCCTCGAAGTGGGCCACCGCACCGCCCTCGAACCGGCAGATGAACAGCACCGCGTCATCCACGGTCACCGGCGCCATGGTCCGGGTATCGCCCTGCGTGCCTCCGGCAATCCCGCCGCCCGAGACCTTGGTGAGCACCGCGCGCTGCTTGATGAAGGTCTCAAACAGTGCCCCGTTCACCTCGGTGATCTCTTCTCCCGTCACGAAACGCGTCATATCAATGACATGCGCCGCCAGATCGCCATGCGACCCGGAGCCGGCGACCTCCTTCTGGAAGCGCCAGATCAGCGGCACCGACTCATCCGCCCAGTCTTGCAGATAGAAGGCGCGGACGTGCCGGATGGTCCCCAGCGCCCCCGAGCGCGCCAGCTTGTAGGCGTAGGCGACCGCCGGGCAGCGCCGGTAGTTGTACCAGACGAAGGTCGGCACCTTCGCCTGCTTGGCGAGCTGCACCATCTCGCGGGCGTCAGCCAGGTTGTCAGACAACGGCTTCTCGCACGACACCGGCTTGCCGGCGGCCAACGCCGCCCTGGCCACCGTCGCGTGCAGATGGTTCGGCGTCACCACATCCACCAAGCCGATCTCGGCAGCCCGCACCGTCGCTTGCCAGTCGGTCGAAACGTTCTTCCACCCCCACTTCTGCGCGAAGACCTGGGGCTCCTCCTGCGGCATGCCGTAGGACGTATGCATCACCGGCGTGACCGGAGACTTGAAGAACTTCCTGACCTGAGACCAGGCGTTGGAGTGCGTCCGCCCCATGAACCCCTGCCCAATCAAGGCAATGTTGAGCTGCTCTTTCTCGGCCATCACCAAACCTCCTCTGTTCGTCGTGCTGCCGCTCACTCCCCCGTGGGGGACTACCGTGTTCCCGGGAACCCCGGCGCCGCGCTGCGCCAGCTCCCGCCTGCCGCCTGCGTGACCCTGACTATACCGCGACAGAAAAGCAGCGGCAAGCACCGCGCGCCAACGACCGTAATGCCAGAGAAGTTCGCCGCGGACCGTGGAGGGCGAACCTCTCCAGGCGCGCAGGCGCCGCTGAGCCGTCGGCAAGAGGCGAGCGCGACGGGGAACGGCTCACCGCCTTTGGCGGCCTTGCCACGCGCACTCCAAAAGGGGCGGCGCGTCTCCCACTATGGACTGCGCGCGGCAGAGGGCTGCTGGCCAGCAGACCGCCGACGCCGCTTTCACTCCCGGCGCCCCGCCAAAGCGGTGTCGCGTCCGCCTTTGGCGGTCTTGCCACGCGCACTCCAAAAAGGGCGCGTCTCCCACTTTGGACTGCGTGCGGCAGAGGTCTGCTGGCCAGCAGACCGCCGACGCCGCTTTCACTCCCAGCGCCCCGCCAAAGCGGTGTCGCGGTCGCTTTCGCGGCCTTGCCACCGCAGTCCACATCACCAGTCCGGGGCAGCGTCGTACTCGTCTGAGACCTGCAGCCGGTCTATCGGCAGCGCGTAGATCGTTCTGATCTGCGCCGACAGCGCCGTCCGCTCAAACCAGCCCGCCGAGCACCATGGGTACAGGTTCGCCACAGGTACCAGGCAGTGTTTCACGGGGTTCTGATGCGCGTAATTCAGCCGCGTCAGGTACGACTTCTGGTAAGTCAGCCGCGTCTCGCGGAAGTTGTGCCAGACCTTCCGGCCGGGTCTGCCGTCCTGACGATTGACCCACTTGGCGGTCTTCTCATGCAGCAGCCCCAGCATGCCGCTGAGACTCTCGGCCCCGGGCGGTTTCGGCGGGGAGTGGCCCACAAAGTGGTAATGGTTCGAGAATACGGCCCACGCCTCCAGTTGCCAGCCGAAGTCGCCGGCCACGGCCAGAAGTCCGCGATGCAGAACCTCCAGCCGTGCCGCCCCGCGGAAGTGATGCTCTTTGCGGTAGGTTCCCACCGTCACGAAGTAGGTGCCGCTCTCCGCCAGCCTATGCACCGGAGCATGCGGCCACGGCGGCGCTTTGTGGAGAGTGGATCTGCCGTTGTCGCATCCTGTGCTCATGCCTCTCCCCTTAGCCAAAGCGGTGTCGCGTCCGCCTTTGGCGGTCTTGCCACGCGCACTCCAAAAGGGGCGGCGCGTCTCCCACTTTGGACTGCGTGCGGCAGAGGTCTGCTGGCCAGCCGACCGCCGACGCTTTCACTATCGGTGGTCAGGAGCCGCAGGTCCAACTATTGGAACAGTCCCAGCGAACGACTGGCGGCCGGCCAAACCCCGCGCCATGGTAGGCACGGTGACGATCGTGAGGCTGGCATCATGGCAAGACTCGGGAGGTAGAGCTGATGCGTGCGCAAGCGTTGTGCATCCTCAACCCAGACAGCTACGAACAGATCTATGGCCCGGAGGAGCGCGCCGAGATGGCGGCGCTGGTGGATCTCTACGCCCCGCCGCAGACCCGCGAGTCCGTGGCGGCCAATCCGGCTCTCCTGCGACCTTGCGAGATCATCTTCTCCGGCTGGGGGGCGCCCTGTATCGATGCTGCCTTTCTGGCGGCGGCGCCGCGGCTGCGGGCCCTGTTCTACGGGGCGGGGTCCGTCAAGGGTGTGGTGACTGACGCGCTCTGGGATCGCGCCATCGTGGTCACCAGCAGTTGGGGCGCCAACGGCATCCCGGTGGCCGAGTACACCCTGGCGCAGATTCTCTTCTCGCTCAAACTGGGCTGGCGGTTCGCCCTGCAGATCAAGCAGCAGGGCAAGTACCCAGCGCGCACTCCCGTACCCGGCGCCTACAGCAGCACCGTGGCCATCATCTCGCTGGGCATGATCGGCCGTCTGGTCTGCGATCTGCTCCGGCGCTTTGAGGTTAAGGTCATCGCCTACGACCCCTTCGCCAGCGCCGAGACCGCCGCGACCCTGGGGGTGTCGCTCTGCTCCCTCGACGAGTGCTTCGCGCGAGCGGATGTCGTCTCCCTGCACACACCCTGGCTCCCCGAGACGGAGAAGATGATCACGGGAACACACTTCCGGGCCATGAAGCAGGACGCTACCTTCATCAACACCGCCCGCGGCGCGGTGGTCGACGAGCCGGCCATGATCGCCGTCTTGCAGGCGCGACCCGACCTCACCGCCATCCTCGATGTGACCCACCCCGAGCCACCCAAGCCCGGCTCGCCCTTGTACACGCTGCCAAACGTCATCCTTACGCCCCATATCGCCGGCTCGATGAACCATGAGTGCCGCCGGATGGGACACTATGCCGTCGAGGAATGCCGACGCTTCCTCAAGGGCGAGCCGCTGCTGTGGCAGGTAACCAAGGAGCGCGCGGCGACCTTGGCGTGAGCCGGCTGCGGCGTTTGTCGTAGAGTCACTCGACAGTCACGGTAAACGATCTCCAACCCTCCATCATCAGGAGTCTCATCCCATGATCCGCGGCGGTCTGGTCTCCGTCAGTTTCCGCAAACTCTCGGCACGCGAGATCATCGATCTTGTCGTGCGCGCTGGCCTGGAGGGCATCGAATGGGGGGGGGATGTCCACGTTCCCCACGGCGATGCCAGCACTGCCCGCGAGGTCGCCGCCATGACCCGCGACGCCGGGCTGACGGTGGCCGCCTACGGCTCCTACTACCGGGCCGGCGAACCCCCGACCGGCGATAACCCCGACTTCGCCGCGGTCCTGAATTCCGCCGCGCGGCTCGGTGCGCCCACCATCCGGGTGTGGAGCGGCCGGCGGCCGAGCCAGGCAGCGGACCACGCCTACCGCGGCCTGGTGCTGGCGGACCTGCGCCGCATCGGCGCCCTGGCCGCGGCCCACCAGATCGTGGTGACCTGCGAACACCACGGTCACACCCTGACCGATTCCCCCGCTTCGGCGCGCGATCTCTACGCCGCCCTCAAAGGCCAGAACGTCGAGGCCTACTGGCAGCCCTCGCCGGAACGGTCCGTCGGGGAGAATGCCGCCGGGCTGATGGAACTCCTGCCGCGACTGGTCAATCTGCACCTGTTTCACTGGATCAGCGCCAACGGCCGCAGCGAGCGCTGCCCCCTCGCCGCCGGGCGGGCGGACTGGGAGCGCTACCTGCGCCTGGCCAAGAGCACGGGGCGACCCCACTGGGCACTGCTTGAGTTCTTCAAAGATGACCGAGCCGAGCAGTTCAGCGACGACGCCACCACCCTGCGGTCCTGGCTGGCGGGGCTTGTATGAGAACCAGGGTTCAGGGTTCAGGGTTCAGGGTTCAGGGTTCAGGGTTCAGGCTGGACATGGAGGCGGTTGCCATGCATATCAGACCCCGAAACCTGAAACCCGTTCTCACTTCAGTATGTCCGGCCCCAGCCGGGGGCTGGGCTGAACCCTGAACCCTGAACCCTCGGACCTGAGTTCTCACGACCTACGGAACTGACCTGCGCCCGGTGCGGTTCCGCGCGCCTGCCACGGTGTGGGCACCGGGTATAGTATGAGCCCAACGTCGGGGAACAGGCCCCGTTCCAACGCCCGCGTCCAGCAGGAGAAAGCGGTGTCCGAGACCTCCTCCACGACCCCAGCCGCAGCCGCGCTGCCGAGCCGACCCGGTCAGGCCAACCTCCAGAACCTGGCCCTGCTTGGACTGTGCGCCACGGCTCTGCTGGTACGCTTCTACGCCCTCGAACGCCAGTCTATCTGGTACGACGAGGCCAACGGTATCCGCATCGCCATGCGACCGCTGCGCGAGGTGTTCAGCGAACTCACGGCAGACGCCTCGCCGCCCCTCTATTACCTCATCCTGCACGGGTGGACCGCCTGGCTGGGCCAAAGCGAGTTTGCGGCACGCGCCCTTTCCGCCCTGGCTGGCGCCGCTCTGATCCCGCTGCTGTACCTGGCCGCGCGACGCCTGTTTGGCCAACGCACTGCCTGGACCGCGGCGGGGCTGGCCACGCTGAGCCCCTTCCACGTCTACTACAGCCAGGAAGCCCGCATGTACTCACTGCTCGCCGCCCTGGCGGTACTGGCGCTCTGGACCGGCTTCCAGGCGGCCCGGACAAACCGTTGGCGCGACTGGAGCGCCTTTGCGGTCGCCTGCGCCCTCTGCGCCTACACCCACAACTACGGGCTGTTCGTCGCCCTGGGCGCCGCCAGCGGCGCACTCGTCATCTCCGGGCGCCGACGCGAAAAGCAAATCCGCCTCGGGTTGGCCTGCCTGCTGGCGGCCCTGCTCTACCTGCCCTGGCTGCCGCAGGCCCTGCGCAGCCAGTTCCAGGGCAGCGCCATCACCGGCGGCTGGTTGCCCCCCTTCAGCCTGGGCCTGATCACCCAAACCGTGTCACACCTCTGCGGCATGCACATGTTCACGCCTGCCGCGGCACTATTTTGGGTGGGCTACGCCGCGGTTGCCCTGGCCTTCGGCGGATTACTGCTCCGCCGTCGGTACCGGCGCGACGGTACGCCGTTCTGGCGCTGGCAGGTGACCCCGACGACAGCCTTTGTAGCCACCGCCTTCGGCGTTGCCGCCGCAACCCCCTTGTTGATCTCGATCCTCAAGCCCATCTATCTCCCCGAGCGCTACCCCATCGCCTTCTGGCCAGCCTGGGTGCTCCTGCTTGCCGCCGGACTCTGTCGACTGCCGCGGCCCTGGTTCCTCAGCGCCACCGCGGCGCTGCTCATCACCGCCAGCGTCGGGCTTCTCGGACACTTCGGCTACATGCAGAAGTCCGGTGACCGCAACGCCACGATCTTCCTGGCCGAGCAGATCCAGGACAACGACCTCGTGGTCTTTGCCCCGCACTGGACCGCCGTGGCCCCCCTTTATTACCTCAAGAAGCTCCCCCGCCAGACCGGATTCCCTATGCTCACCCTCGAAGAGCGCCCGCACCACAACGAGGCCCTGGAGCGCGAGCCCCGCTCACTGGCCGATCTGATGACGCTCCTGAATTCGCACCAGCGCGACACCGGTGGCCGCGTCATCCTGTTCCGACTGGTCTCCGACTGGGAGCGCGACGCCGCCCAGCTGCAGGCGGAGCTTGAGCGCACTTGGACGCGCCTCGCCGCCCGCGAGTTTCCACCCGTGGCGGTGCTGATCTATGGACCCCGCCAGACCGCACCCGAGGCATCCCCATGAGCCTGGTCGGCCAACCTATCCGCGCCGCCAGGATCCCCCTTGACTACCCGTACCCCCCGGCGCTGACCAGAGGCTGGCCAAGATCATCCTGAGCGGCTGGAACCGCGGCGCCCGGAGCGGCCCCACACGCACCTTCGCCGCGGCCTCCAGCCCTGATTAAACACTTCGCGGCTGTAACTCTTTGGTATCAAGCGAGATGATGTTTTTGCTTTCTCCACCACACGCACTCGTCCAGGCCGGCCGGGTTCCTGATGCCGACCAGACGGAGGAAGTGCTCCTGTTCCG
>CAILKC010000223.1 GCA_903834675.1 uncultured Victivallales bacterium
CGTGACCGGGCGACGGCGGTGGCCCGCAAGCGCGCCGTGGACACCCACACGGCCCTGGCGGCGGCGCTGAAGGAAGGGAAGGGTTTTGCGGAGGCCGCAAAGGCTGCTGAGGGCATGGAGTTCAAGACCACGGAGCCCTTCACGCGCATGCAGCCTGCCAGTGGCATTCCGGATGCCAGGGGGTTGTTGGAGAAGCTGGCCGACGCGGCTCCGGGGACATTGCTGGAGCCGGTTGAGGGCAAGACGGAGACAGTCTTGGCGTACGTGGTATCGCGGACTCTACCCACTGACGCGAAGTTCGCAGAGGAGCGGGAGCGCTTCGACAACATGGTGCGCTGGTCCAAGCGCTACTCCGTGGTCCAGGAGTTCTACGAGAGGATCGAGAAGGAGTCGGCGACGGCGCTGCTCGACCCGTGGAAGAGCATGGTCGAGAAGAGCAAGAAGAAAGAGGGCTGAGGACCCTGTGGCGCGACCGGCTGTGGTTGCAGGATCACGGGCGGTCCGTCCTGCCGGGGGATACCGCGAACCCGCCCGCAAGGGGCTCACGGGCGTCAAGCTAAACGGTGTGGGCGCAAAGCTGTGTCAAGCCACAGCAGTCCAAAGCTTGGCCTGTCGGCCGGCGCGGTCTGGGACTGAGTTCGGGCGGCGCCCGGACTCTTTGGACTGCGGCGGCCGAAGGCCCTGAGCGTAGCCGATGGGCTGGACAGCGTGGGCTTTAGGGCGGGGATCAGCGTTCGAGGGCGCGGTGGGCGATATCGCGGCGGAAGCGGGCGCCGTCCCAGGTGATGCAGTGTACCGCCTGGTAGGCTTTGTCGACGGCGGCGCGCAGAGTCGGTCCCCGCGCTGTGACCCCTAGCACGCGCCCCCCTTGGGTGGCGATGCGGCCGGCGGCGGTGCGTGCCGTCGACGCATGGAACACCACCGCTCCACTGGCCGCGGCGGCATCGAGACCGGCGATTTCCCTGCCCTTGGCATAGGTTCCTGGGTATCCTTCCGAAGCCATGACCACGCACACGGCCGGGTCGTTGCTCCAGCTCAACCGTATCTGGTCCAGGTGGCCATCCGCGGTGGCCACGAGGGCTTCGGCCAGGTCGCTGTCGAGACGCATGAGCACGGCCTGCGTCTCGGGGTCTCCAAAGCGGACGTTGAACTCCAGGAGCTTGGGACCCTGGGCGGTGACCATGATGCCGGCGTAGATGACGCCACGGTAGTCGAGGCCCTCCTGCCGACAGCCGTCGACGAAGCGCGCCAGGATGTCGCGGCGGATGATGTCCCAGAGCGCCTCGGTGACGACCGGCGCCGGGGAGTAGGCGCCCATGCCGCCGGTGTTGGGCCCGGTATCGCCATCGCCGACGCGCTTGTGGTCCTGGCTGGAGGCCAGGGGCACGAAGGTCTTCCCATCGGTCAGCGCCAGGATGGACGCTTCCTCGCCGACAAGGCATTCCTCGACGAGCACGGTCTTGCCGGCGTCGCCGAAGGCGCCGTCGAAGCAGGCCGTGACGGCCGCCTCGGCTTCCGCCAGAGTGGTGGCCACCACCACGCCCTTGCCGGCAGCGAGGCCATCAGCTTTGATCACGATGGGGGCGCCGTGGGCGCGGACGTAGTCGAGCGCGGCCTGGGCTTCGTGAAAGACGCCGTAGGCCGCGGTCGGGAGATTGTACTTCGCCATGAAGGCCTTGGCGTAAGCCTTGCTGCCCTCGAGTTGCGCGGCCTTACGGTCCGGGCCGACGATGCGCAGGCCGCGGGCTCTGAACATGTCCACAATGCCTTCGCAGAGAGGTGCTTCAGGCCCGACCATGGTCAGTTCGACGCGGTGGCTCACGGCAAAGTCGCAGAGCGCCTTGAGATCGGTGATGGCAACGGCTTCAACGCCGGTCATGCCGGGGTTTCCCGGAGCGCAGTAGAGGGTATTGACCAGGGGGCTTTGTGCCAGTTTCCAGACCAGGGCATGCTCGCGCCCGCCGCCGCCGACAACCAGGACATTCATGCGGATACGCCCCCCAATGCTACTCCACAGGCGGCTGACTGACGCTGGCCTCAAACTGCCGCGGTACCGACCCAGCCGCGGCAACATACCATGAGCGAGCGGGATTCCAAGATCGGGGCGAGCCGCGCCAGGGCGGTTTCAGGGAAACGGGTGGTAGGCGGGTTGAGCGGCGGCGGGGGGTCTGTATGTTAGCCGCGGGGTAGTGCCGGGCTGGACGAGCTGGACGAACTGGACGCACTGGACGAACTGGAGATGACGACTGTGGTTCCGGCAATTGTGGCGCTCGACTTTGATGGGGTGATCTGCGACAGCGCTCGCGAGACGGCCATGAGTGCCTGGCGGGCTGGGGGCGAGCTGTGGCCGGAGTGGGCGGGGGAGGCGCCGCCGCCGGCGTATGTGGCCCGCTTCCTGCGGCTGCGTCCGTGGCTGGAAACGGGGTATCAGGCCGTGGTGATGATGCGGATGATCGCCGATGGCTTGGCCGAGGTGGAGTTCGCGGAACGCTTGGACGAGCACTGCCGGAGCTGCCTGGCGGGTCTTGGATGCAGCCGGGATGAGCTGGTGAAGTGCTTCGGTCGGGCGCGGGACGAATGGATCGGCAGCGACTTTGCGGGCTGGCTCGGGTGCCATGACTTCTACCCGGGCGTCAGCGCGGCCTTGAACCGGGCCCGGAGCTGCCAGGAGGTCTATGTTCTGACCACGAAGCAGGAGCGTTTTGCGCGGGCTCTGCTGGAGAGCCAGGGGCTGTGTTTGGCGACGGACCGGCTTTTCGGGCTTGACTGCGGCCGTTCGAAGGAGGACATCCTGGTCGAGATGAGCGCCGGGGGGACCGCGCCGGAGGTGCATTTTGTGGAAGACCGGGCCGAGACCTTACGGCGGGTGCTGGCGGTGCCGACGCTGTCGGCGGTGCGGCTGTACTATGCCGACTGGGGGTACGGTACCGCGGCGGATCTGGCCTGGGCTCGGGCTGAGCGACGGGTGCGCGTCTGGGGCCTCGCCGAGTTTATGGCGCTGGAGTGATTCATGAGCGCTGCGGTGCGTCCAGGGGCGGTCGTCGTCACCGATTTGGATGGGACGTTATTGAATGCAGCGCAGCAGATCGGTCCGGCGGACCGTGAGGCGCTGCTGGCGCTGGGAGAGTGCGGTGTCTGCCGCGTGGCGGCCACGGGCAGGAACCTGTACTCGCTGCGGCGCGTTATCGCGCCGACCGACCCTTTCGACTACGTGGTGTTTTCTTCCGGGGTCGGAATCCTTGACTGGCCGGCGCAGGCCTTCATGCGTTCGACGGCGATCTCGGGGCCGCAGGTGTGCCGTTGCGCGCAGGCGTTGCGGGCGCAGGGGGCCAGCTTCATGGTCCACGACCCGCTGCCGGAGAATCACCGGTTCGCCTATTACGAAGCGGCGCTGCAGGAGACGGATTTCCGTCGGCGTTGCACGCTCTACGGCGCCTACTGCCGGGAGTGGCAGCCAACCGAGGTCTTTGCGCAGGGCGCCAGCCAGTTCGTGGTCATCATGCCGCCAGACCTGGAGCGCTTCGGGCAGCTGAGGCAGGCGGTGGCGGGGCTGTCGGTGGTGCGCACAACGTCACCCCTCGATGGCGTGAGCCTGTGGATGGAGGTTTTCGCTCCCGGCACCAACAAGTCCAGCGCCGCGGCCTTTCTGGCAGACCGGCTGGGGGTGCGGTCGGAGGCGACCTACGCTCTGGGCAACGACTTCAATGACGCGGACTTGCTGGACTGGGCCGGGCACTCCTGCGTGACCGCGAATGCGCCCGCGGAGCTGCGATCGCGCTTTCCGGTGGTGCGTTCACACGATGAATCGGGGTTTGCGCACGCGGTCGCTGTCTGGGGGCTGCTGCCAGGCTGAGGCTGAAGGGCGGCCCGGTATGGCCGCCGCGGCGCTCGCGCAGGAGCGCCCTCCAGGCGTCCGTCGTCCGTGGCCGCGGACGACGAACGGAATCGGAGGCGCGCGGCCGCGATACGGCCGCGCCTTCGGCCTGCTCTTGCCCTCCAAAGCGTAGAGTGATTGCCGAGGGTTGGGCAAGTACTCAAGGATACCGCGAACCCAGCCCGGCACGGGGCTAGGTATCGCGGCGTCCAGGCGCCGGGGCTGGCAGTTCAGCGGCGCAGGAGCAAGGACTGGCCGTAGCTCCGGCCCGAGAGGGTGTGCAGGCGCGCTCCACCGCCGGTCAGGGGCGTGATCGAGGTCCGGATGCTCTTAGCGGTCGGGTCGGTTACCCCAGCCAGGCTTGCCACTACGGTCAGGCCGCAGCGTTCACCGCGGAGGGTGTAGAGGCACTGTACGTCGTTTGACAGGGTCAGGGTGGCGCTGCCGGTGACGCTGGTGCCCGCGGAGGTGAGGTCGAAGCGCAGGGTCCAGGCGCCGTTCATCGGCTTGGGGATATCCAAGGTCGCGATGTCTGACACGAGCCTGGTGGCAGCGTTGACCTCGAGGTGGCCGGTGACCGGTCCCACGAGTTGCCGGGTGGTTGCGTTCAGGGCCAGGTTGAAGGAGAGCGCCGCCGTCACCGCCGTGCCTGGGTCGGAGCCCCTCATGGTCAGGTTGACCAGCAGGTTTTCGCCGCGGCCCCTGGCACTGCCCCGGAGCGGGAGGGTTACGGGGACAATCTGCTTGCCGACGTCGACCGTCAGGGTCGCAAAGCCGGAGAGGCGGCCCTTGTTGTCGTGGGTGAGGTTCAGGGTCAGGGGGTTGTCGGCCACGGTGATGGAGTAGGTTCCGGTCAGGTCCCACAGTCCCTGACCGACGGCGGGTGCGGTCGGGTCCAGGACCGCCAGGAAGGAACCGCTGGGGTCGACCGCCACGGGCGTCCGCGGCGAGGGGGTCAGGGTGCTGGCCGGGATCGGCGCGCTGAGCGGACCGGCGTCTTCGCGGCAGGTGGCCGTACCGGTAAAGGTTTGGTTGCCGACGCTGCCGGTGGGGACGTTCACCCGGTAGGTCAGGGTCAACGGCCACTGCTCGGGCATGGTGATCCAGGCGAAGTCAACGCTGCCGGAGTCGTCATCGGCGCGCACCAGGGTAGGCGGCTCGCTGCCGGTGGCCTTGTTGGTGACCAGGCCGGCGAAGGTCCAGCCGGGCGGCAGCTCTTCGGTTAGGCTCAGGGCGGTCAGGGCCGTGGGGTTGGTGTGGGACAGCGTGACCGACACGTCCAGCGTGGAGGTATCGTCATAGAGCGCGCTGTCGAAGCGGCGCGCCGCGGCGAGGGTGCCCTGGCTGGCGGAGGAGGACTTGCGTAGCGCCAGGCCGGGGGCGTAGCCGTCCTCGGTGCCTTCCTGGCAGTGGTAGCCGCCGCTGTTGTAGAATTGGATCAGGCGGGTGAGTTCGGGGGAGAGTTGGATGATCCAGTCGCCGTTCTGGTCGGCCTGGTGTGGCGTGCAGGTACGGGTTCCGGTGCCGGTGGCGTAGCCGTCCTCGGAGGGGGTTCCAACCGGGGCACAGTGGTAGGCACGGACGTTGTAGAACTGGATCATGCGGGTGAGTTCCTGGGTCAGGTCAATGCGCCAGTTGCCATTCTGGTCGGCCTGGTGCGGCACGCAGCAGTCGCCGATATCGAGGCAGGTCTCGCCCATGGTGTCGAAGAGGACGAGGCCGCCATCCAGCCGGTAGTCGTTGTTGCCGGCAAAGCAGTAGGTGTTGCGGGTCGCGCCTGCCGGGATATGGACCTTGTAGGTCAAAGTGCGGGGAAACGTCGGTACGCCGATCCAGTAGAACTCGATGGTCCCGGCGTTGTCGCTTGCCGACGGGTCGTCGCCGTCGGGGCTTCCAATCAACTCCACGAACTCCCATCCGGCCGGCAAGGTTTCGCGGATGGCGACGGACGTGACTGTGCCCACGTAAGCCAGGTCGATCAGGATGGAGACCTCGACCGTATCGCCGGGCGAATAGCACCCCGCCGGGAACTGGCGGAAGGTGAGTTGGTTGGAGACGTTGAGGGTGACGTGGACCGTCTTGACACTGCTGCCGGAGGTGACGGTGATGTCCCCCGAGTGGAGGCCCGTGTCCAACCCTGCCGCTGCGGCCGTGAAGGAGACCGTGATCTCATCCCATTCGCCCGAGCTGGTTCCCGAGGTCGGGCTGACGTTGAGCCAGTCGATGCCTTCGGTGATGGTGTAGGAGATCGTGCCATCGAGGGCATTGCGCACGCTGAAGGTCGTGCTGGCGGGGATGGTTCCGCGGCGGCAGGCGACCGCCAGGCTGGACGGCATGACCTGGACCTCGACGGGAGCGACGACCGGGACAAACATCGCGGTCACCGCGAGGTCCGAGTCGACACTGGTATCCTGGCGTGGGTTGGCCGTGCTGGAGTCGCTCCATTGCTCAAAACGGTATCCCGTATTGGGTCTGGCCTCAACCGGTGTGGTGCGGTCGCCATAGAGAACGGTCTGTCTGGCGGTGCCAATAAGGGTACCATAGGAGCCGGCGGCATAGTTGAAGGTGTAGCTGTTGCGGGCGAATACGGCCTTCAGATCCAGATTCGCCGTGACCGGGTTGATGGTCAACGTGGCAGCGCCGGGGTACAGTGTGCCGAGACTGGTCCATTGCACGAAGTGGTAGCCGGTCGCGGCGTTGGCGGTAACGGCGGTGGTGCTGTTGCCGTGGGCGACGTTTTGGGACGTCACTCCGGCGATCGAGCCACCCGCCGTCGGCTCGGCCGCGAAGGTTACCGTGTAGATGTAGGGCAAGAACTCGGCCCTCAGAGTCATGGCCTCCGTCACATTGTTGACGGTCAGGGTGGCCGTGCCGGGGTAAAACGCGCCGCCGCGGGTCCAGCGGTCGAAGTGGTAGCCGGTCAAGGCGTTGGCGATAACGGCCGTGGTGCTGCCGTTGCGTACGATGAATTGAGGCGTCGTCCCGGTGATCGCGCCGCCCGCGCTGGCCTCGAAGTCTACCCTGTAGGAGTCGAGCGCGAATTCGGCCCTCAACGTCAGGCTGGCGTTGACCGGGTTGACGGTCAGCGTGGCCGTGCCGGGGTAAGAAGCGCCGCCGCTGGTCCAGCCTACGAAGTGGTAGCCGGTCGCGGGGCTGGCGGTAACGGCCGCGGCGCTGCCGCCGTGGACGACGGTCTGGGACGCCGCTGGGCTGACCGAGCCGCCCAGACCGGCCTGGAACGTGAGCGTGTGAAAATCGATCGGCTGCCCGTTGACCTGCCCCGAGTCGAGCACTTGGTAGACCGCGTCATCGGGATCCAGTTTCTGGTTCTGCCGGATCAGCCCCACGCCCCTGGCCAGCCAGAAGCGGCTGTCGATGAAGTCGAAGGTGTGCTCGTAGTCTCTGTCGCCAACGAAAGGAATCGAGATCGTCTTCTTTACCGTCGCCGTCACGTTCACCTTCAGCCTGATCACATCCTTAAATACGCCCAGCGGGGTTGCGAAGGTGTCAAAGTGAGCCTCCAGCGTCGACGTGGCGGTGAGCGTTCCGCTTTGGCTTCCGCCGAGGGGCCAAGGGAGGTCGAGGGTCACAGATGCCGTAGCGGTGGAGGTCTTGCTCCAGGGGGCGGGCGTGAGGGCCATGTTAGCGTCCCCCAAGTACAGAGGCCTGCTGAAGACGACGGTCTGGGTCGGGACCCCGGAGGCGGCAGTGCCCTTATAGAAGCCGTAGAGGCCGAGCTTGGGGAGGCTCGTGGCCGTGTCGTAGTAGTTCCAGAAATCCTCGTCAAGATTGCGGAAATCGTGCGTGTCGTCGCAGGTTGTCTTGAGCTTCCACACTGAGAAAGAACCCACCGTTTGCGGGCCCGTCCCCAGCACGGTCCAGACGAAGGCGTCGGTGTCCGCGCTGGGGGTTCCGTCCACCAGGTGCCAGCGGTTGCCCGCGGCCAGGGGGAAATAGTCGGCGATGTTGTACGCCTGGAGAGCGGCGGCGCCCCCGATGGCAAGCATGGCAGTCCAGACTCGGCCCAGCCGTCGTGCAGTGATCATGGCGCGACTCCTCGATCCGTTGTGGTTTCCCTGCACACCTAATGGACATGATGCGTATTCAGCCACCGAATAGGTTCTACCATACCGCAAGTATGTCTTTTCGTCCACACTGATCATGGGGTGTGAGTGCAAGTCAGGTCCGAAGGTGGTGACGACTCAGGGCCTGGGGTTCTGGAAACGGCGAGACGGCGAGACGGGGAAACGGCGACTGGAGGAGACGGAGAGGGAGACGGCGGAGAGAAGAACAGGGTTCAGCGGGGCCCCCGGCTGGGGCCTGACCTACCGGAATGAGACTTGCCGTCGCGGTTCCCATTCCGATCCGGCCGGGACGCGGCGGATCGCCTGGAGGGCGGCCCTGCGTGGCCGCCGCGGCGCCGACGCAGCGGCGCCGTCAGGCATGGCACAGGCGCCAAGCCAAAGCGGTGTCGCGGTCGCCGC
>CAILKC010000224.1 GCA_903834675.1 uncultured Victivallales bacterium
CAGGGCCGCCCTCCAGGCGATCCGGCGCGTCCCGGCCGGATCGGAATCGGACCCGCGTCGGCAAGTCTCATTCCGGTATGCCCGGCCGCAGCCGGGGGCTGGGCTGAACCCTGAACCCTGACCTCGGAACTCGGAACTCCTCCCACCCCTCCCGCTTGACAGAATTCTGACACTGTGGCAAATTTCCGGCATGCCCGTGGAGATAAAGCGCATGGATCTGGTGTTGATGAGCAGCGGTTTTGTGGCGCCCGCCCTGGACGCCGTACGGCGCACCTGGCGCGTGATCGACATCGAGAGTCAGCGCGAAGCCCTGGCCTACCTGCGCGGCATGGCCGAACTGCCGGCGGCGGTCTGCATCGGTCGCGCCCTTGATATCGGGGATGATCTGGACGCCTGGCAGATGCTGGCCGCGGTGCAGGCGGAGGCCCCCGGGGTTCCCGTGCTGATCAGCACCCGGCAGCCTGCGCCGAAGGTGATCGTTGACCTGGTCAAGCACGGTGCCTTTGATTACGTCCTCGAGCCCCAGAGCAAAGACAATCCGGAAGACGTGGCGCGCTACGTCGAAGACCTCATCTTCGCGCTCTCGCGCGCCGTGCGCTGGCGGCAGATGGTGCGGGAAAACACCCAGCTCAAACAGGACCTGGCCCTACAGAGCGCCCCCACGGCCTTGCTCGGCCGGTCACGCTGCCTGGGACAGGCGCTGGAGTTGCTGCGGAAGGTGGCTCCCACCGAGGCCACGGTGCTGATCACGGGGGAGTCGGGCACGGGGAAGGAACTGGCCGCCCGCGCGGTCCATGACCTCTCGGCGCACCGCGACGGCCCCTTCATCGCACTCAACTGCGGCGCGTTCTCCGAGACCCTGATCGGCTCCGAGCTGTTCGGTCATGTCAAGGGCGCCTTTACGGGGGCAGATGCGGACCGGCCCGGAGTCATCCGCGAAGCGGCCGGCGGCACCCTCTTTCTCGACGAGATCGCCGCCATCCCGGCAGGCTTCCAAGTCATGCTCCTGCGCGTGCTCGAGCAGCGCCGCGGCCGGCCGGTCGGCGGGACCGGGACCTACGCGGTGAACTGCCGCTTCGTCGCCGCCGCCAACCGCGACCTGCGACAACTCGTGGCGGCGGGGAGCTTCCGGGCCGACCTCTTCTACCGCCTGGATGTCTTCGCGGTGCGTCTGCCGCGCCTGCGCGAGCGGCGCGAGGACATCCCTCTGCTGGCGGATCACTTCATCCGCGAAGCCAACCGCGTCTACGGCAAGGCGGTGCGCGCCTTGACCCCGACGGCACTGGCTCTGCTGGAGAACGCCGACTGGCCAGGTAACGTGCGCGAACTCCGCAACGCCATCGAGCGCGCCGTCATCATCGCCGAGGCAGACACCCTCGACGTCGAGCTCTTCGACCCGCAGTTGCGTACCGCCGCCCCCAGCCTGACCGCCGACACGGCCACGCCGGACTACGAGACCACCCTGCGCGACTTCGAGCGCCGCCTCCTCGGCCGCACCCTCCACGACTGCGGCGGAAACCGCAGTGAGACCGCCCGCCGTCTGAACCTCAAACGCACCCGCCTCGCTTACCGCCTGCGCCATCTGGGCTTGGACTGAGCGGACCGCCAGGCCCGGTTTCCCGGCAGTCGCGCTTGACTCTCTTTCGGCGCGGCTTCACATTGCGGCTCCCAGCAATGAGCAGAAAGGGCACCCCATGAAACTGATCATGTTTTCGAAGATGCTGAAAGAAAAGTCGCCGACCGAGCTCATGGCACTGGCCAAGGACTGGGGCTTGGACGGGTACGACCTCTGCGTGCGCCCGGGCTACGCGGTCAACCCGGATAACGCGGCCGACGAGCTGCCGCGGGTTGCCGCCCAGTTCCGCGCCGCGGGTCTTGACATTCCCATGGTCACCGGCAACTTTGACCTGCTGGAGCCGGAACACCCCACCGCAGAGCCCATCCTGAAGGCGATGGCCAAGGCAGAGGTGCGCCTGCTCAAGCTGGGGTACTTCCGTTACGACCCCCTGCAGCACGACTACATGGCCGAGGTCGAGCGTCTCCGCGTCATCTTCGGGCGCTGGGAGCGCTTGGCGCGCCGCCATGGCGTTCGCATCTGTTACCATACTCACAGCGATAAGTGCATGGGGCTGAACGGGGCCGGGCTGGCGCACCTGCTCTCGGGTTTCGACCCCGCCCTGATCGGCGCCTACGTCGATCCGGCCCACCTCGTCATCGAGGGCGAGGACTTCGCCACCGCGGTCGGCATGGTGCGCCCCTGGCTCAGCCTTGTGGCCGTCAAGGACGCGCTCTTGACTCGCGTCGAAAAGAATGGCCATGGAGCCCTCAAGCGCGACTGGGTGGTGGCAGGCGAGGGCGTGGTCGACTGGACTGCCGTCTTCGAGTGCCTGCGGCGCGAGAACTACCACGGCCCCGTCTCGGTTCATTGCGAGTTCCACGTGCCCCCGGAGCAGTTCCTCGCAGCGGCGCAGCGCGAGATCGCCTTCTTCCGCCGCTTCGTCTCGCCAGCCTGACCCTCGGGAGCGCCCGCCGATGCCAAACACAATCCGCGAACCGGCCCGTGAGCTGCCGGTTGTCGGTGACTACGATGTGGTCGTCTGCGGCGGCGGCCCGGCGGGCGTTGCGGCCGCGGTCTCTGCCGCCCGCCACGGTGCCCGGACTCTGGTGCTGGAGCAGCACGGCAGCCTGGGGGGCATCTGGACCACTGGCCTGCTTTCCTATTTTCTGGACCACGCCAACAAGACCGGCCTGATGAGCGAGATCATCTGCCGCCTCGAAGCCCGCGGCGCCCGCGCCGCCAAGGCCTCCGGCGAGAGCACCAATGCCTTCGATGTCGAAGAAGTCCGCCTGCTCATGGACGAGCTCTGCCAAGAGGCCGGGGCTCAGATCCAACTCTACACGCGGGTGGCGGCGGCCAGCGTCGAGGGCGGCGCTCTGACCCATGTCCTCGTCGAATCCAAGTCGGGCCGCGAGGCCATCGCCGCCCGCCAGTTCATAGACTGCACCGGCGATGGCGACCTGGGCGCCTTGGCGGGCTGTGGTTTCGATCTCGGCCATCCCGAGACCGGCGCCACCCAGCCCATGAGCCTCATCGCCCTGCTGACCGGCATCCGGCGCGACCAGGTCACGGCCTACTTCCACCAGCCCGGCGACACCTGGGCCGCACCGAAAGACCGCCTCAAGGCCGCCATGGAACGCGGCGGCCACTCCCCCTCGTATGGCAAACCGTCCCTGTTTGTACTCCGGGACGACATCTTCATGCTGATGGCCAACCACGAGTATGGGGTCAAGGGCGTGAATGTGCGCGACCTGACCGCGGCCACCCTGCGGGCGCGGCGTGAACTGCACCACCTGATCAACGGCCTGCGCCGCCTCGGCGATCCCTGGTCATGCCTGCGCCTGCTGGCGACCGGCGCCCAGATCGGCGTGCGTGAAGGCCGCCGCATCCACGGCCGCTACACGGTCACCGTCGACGATATGGTCGCCGGCCGACAGCACCCCGACGCCGTCTGCCGCGTTGCCTTCGGAATCGATGTGCATTCCACCAACCCGAGCGCGGGCAAAGGCATCGAGACCAATCCGGTGCGGACACTGCCGTACGACATCCCCTTGCGGGCGCTCCAGGCACGCGAGGTGAACGGGCTGTGGTTGGCCGGGCGCTGCATCAGCGGCGACTTCCTGGCACACTCGAGCTACCGGGTTACGGGCAACGCCGTCGCCATGGGCGAAGCCGCCGGCAAGGCCGCTGCCACCGCCGCCCTGGGCGGCTCTGCAAAGCAGTGAAAGCATCGCCCCGGCCCGCCGACCTCCACGCCCTACGGGCGGCCGACCTCTGGGGCGACAGCCAGGATGATGTGAAAACGAGCCGCCTCACTCGAGGATGATGATACCGGCGTTCTCGAGCTGCCAGGAGGCGCCCTGCGTGCCCACCCACAGAACCCATTCCTCGCGCTCGCTGCGGTAGGCGCAGAGGTTGAAGGCCAAGCGCAGTCCGGGGGTGGCGGCGATATCCGCCGCGGCCAGCGGGATGGCCCACTCCCCGGTCCAGCTTTGCGCGTCGACGCTGGCGGCATAGCGCAGCGCGCGCCCAAGCCGGGCCGCGGCCTCGGGGGTGGCCTTGCCATCGGTCACTGCGGCGACACTGCCGCCACAGAAGCCCTGGACCACCTGGCAGAACGTCGGCGCCGCACCCCGCGGCTCAACCAGGCAGACCTCGACCCCGTCGTCCGTCCGCCAGGACGAGCCCCGCTTCAGCGCCCCAGCGGCTTGCACCGGGACCGTCACCGCGACGTAGAGCGTGCTGCCATCGTGACACAGCCGGGCACGGCAGGGTGGGCTGGACAGCTTTTCGCGACCGGGACCCTGTTGCAGCAGCAGCTCCTCCGCGGGCCACTCGTCGGGGGCGATACGGCCATCGATCACGGGCGCCTTGGCCGTACGCTTCACCGTGACGGGCGGCGGCGGCGCGAGCACCGACACCGTCCGCGGCGGCGGTTCGGCCGGCGGGCGCTCCCAGTCTGAGCCCTTGGGCACCCGCGGCAATCCTACATTGTCGCCCCGCACGCGCCCCGGTCCACCTGAGGCCTGGCGCAGAAACAGCAGCGCCGAGGTGCTCGTCGGACCGGTCCTGAATTCAACGGTCAACCGCGTCCAGGTGGGGCTGCCGGTCTGCTTTGAGAGCTCGGGCGCAGCGCCGTCGTAGTCCCTGACGCCGAGAGCCGCGGTCTCGCCTTCGGCCATCGCCTTGAGCCACCCCGAAAGGGTGTAGCAGGTGTCGGGGAAAAGCCCGGTCACCGTCTGCTCGACGCCGTCCGGACCGGGCCCCAGTTCAAGCTCGGCTTTACAGGTCCCGGTAGGCTCGGGCTGGCCCTGGCCCCAGCCATTGCCCCAGCCGTTGCCGGGGACGGTCCGGGCCGTCCCGGCGCCGACCGGCGCCCAGCCTTCAAGGCCGACCTCAAAACAGGAGTTGCGGACGCTGTTCATGTAGGGGACGTCGGGCGCGGTCCACACCGGGATGGCTGGCGGGTTAACGGGGTCGTGGCCCACCGCCCACATCGGCGTGCCATACTCGAGGGCGCCCGCATCCGGTGCCTTGCCATTCCAGCCCTCGTTGAAGCCGGGCAGCGGCACGCCGACATCGATGGCAGCCGAACCCGGTTTCAGGTCGAAGCGCTGATTGGCGGGAGCGCTGAAGCCGGGATCCTCGCTGACCACATTGCCCGCCTGAACGACATGGGCCGGCAGGCTCACCTTGCCATTGAGGATGTTGTTGCAGTAGCGAGCGCCAAAGAGGTCGTTGCGCCTGCTGTGGTCAAAGGTCCCGGTGTTGCCCGTGTGCCAGGCCGTGTTGTGGTAGGACAGACAGAAGAAGGAAGGGTTGTTGAAGCGCACGCCATCCAGCTTGGTGCCCCAGATGAGGTTGTGATGCACGATGACATTCATGCTCAGGTGGTCGAAGTAGATCCCCATGGAGGTGGATTCGGCCATGTTGTCATGCACCAGGTTGTAGCGAAACACGGTGTTCATGAAGTCGGTAGTGTGCCCGTACGTCATGCCAAGATCGTGGGTCAACCAACCGGCATGCGAGAGGTCATTGTACTCGACGATGGACTCTTGCAGCCCGCCGGTGGAAATGAGATCCCGGCCCGAATGGCGGAAGCTGTTGCGGCTGACCACATGGCGGCGCCCACTGAGTGCCACCACGCCGCTCCAGGTGCCGGCGTAGTTACCCTCATGCACATAGCAGTTCACCACCCGGTTGTCCGCCCCAGCGAGGCGCAGCAGCGAGCTGGACGCATAGGCGAACTCGCAGCCGATCACATCGATGCGCCGACCGCTGATGGAGACCGCTCCGGCGCTGCCGACATCCTGCACGTAGGAGTGGCCGGTGTACTCGCCCCGCAGGCCCTGCAACCGCAGATCGGAGGAGTCGGCGTCGGTCACCACGCCGCCAGCCCGGAAGGCGAGGCCCAGCAGGCGCACCTGCGACCGCCCGCTGAGGTCGATGACCGACTGCCGCTGTTTGGCCTCGATGGCCAGGGTGCTGGGGTCCTTGCCGCCGGGCGGGATGAGATACACCCGGCCTTGCGCCGCGTCGTACCACCACTCACCCTCGGCATTCAACGCCTGGCGCACCCCCATGAGCACGTAGGCGTTGCCTTTCCTGGGAAGGTACCACTGGTCGGTGGGCTTGAAGGCGGGCTCGAAGGTCAGCGTCCGGGTCTGGGCGTCGAAAGCGGTCACCTTTCTGGCCCAGCAGTGCCAGGCCGCGCCGCCAGCGCACCAGAGCCAGGCGCCCTTCCAGGCGTCGTTGTCGCCGGGCAGATTAGGGTCCGTCAGCGTGTTGACCGTGCCCGCCGCCGCGGTTGCCCGCACCGGCTGCAAGAGGGTGCCCGTGTTGTCGGGCCAGCGCGCTTCCGTCAGCATCACCTCGCCAGCGAAGAGTTGATTCATGTGGTCCAGAGACCTGGGCATGGCGGCGGAATACACCCCGGCGCCCTCGGCCCGCCAGTCTTTCAGGGGCTCGGCGCCGCTGAGCCAGGCGGTCTCGCCGGGGTAGCTCCGAAAGGTGATCGGCGCCGCGGCGCTGCCCGAAACCGCGGGCTTGAGGACCTCGCGGTACACCCCGGCACGCAGAGAGCAGGTGACCCCCGGTCGCACCATGCCAGCGGCCTTGGCGAGGGTGCGTAGGGGCCCATCGGCGCCGCCGACGGCGGGCTCGGCCAGGGTGCCGCTCCAGACGTCGTTGCCTTGTGGCGAGACGAAGAGTTCCGGGGGAGCCTCGGCGCCCCCGAGCAAGCTCCCGAACAGCGTGGCGATCACCGCAAGCCGTCCCATGGTAGTAGTCCCTCCGTCGGCGTGGATTATGGCTGACCGAACCGTACTCCGCGCTCACACCGAGAGCAAGACGGATCGGGGCGCAAGTCAGCTCCGTAGGAGTTTGCTTGTATGAGAACCGCAGAAGGTCGAATGACCAAGGCCCCATGACGAATGGCAGAATCACCGACAGAGCAACCGCGGTTCCCATTCCGGTATGTCCGGCCCTGAACCCTTGTATGAGACTTGCCGCAACCTCGTATAACACCAGGCGCATCCCATTCCACCCTTCGTCCGCCGCAGCTGACTGAGGGCGTTGGAGGGCGCCGCTGCGTCGGCGCCGCGGCGGCCACGCAGGGCCGCCCTCCAGGCGATCCGGCGCGTCCCGGCCGGATCGGAATGGGAACCGCGTCGGCAAGTCTCATTCCGCTATGTCCGGCCCCAGCCGGTGGCTGGGCTGAACCTTGAACCCGGAACCCGGAACCCGGAACCCGGAACCCGGAACCTGCGCCCGACGGCTCGCAAACGGTCGTCAAGAGGGCAGAGTACCCGGCAGTTCGAAGGTCACTGAACAAAGGGGTCTTGCGATGGCAGACATCTCCTACTTCGATGCGTTCTGCGTATTGGGTCGCGCTCTGCACACCGGACCGGACCAGCCTGCCACGGTTGACGAACTGCTCGGCGCCATGGACCACTTTGGCATCCATGAGGCGCTGGCCATCGACAGCCTGTGTACCTCCAGCAATCCCATGGCCGGCAATCGGCGCATCCTCGAACGGACTCGGAACCAGCCGCGCCTGCATCCCGCCTGGGCCGGCCTGATGACCCACAGCCGCGAGTTCCCGGAACCCCGTGAGTTCGTGGCACAGATGCGCGATCAGGGGGTCGGAGCCCTCTTCCTCTTCTACGGTCAGTGGGCTATCCCGCTGGAGGACTGGGCGATCGATGACCTGCTGGCCGAACTCGAGGCCAACCGAGCGCCGCTGTTCCTCTGCCCCAACAGCCAGATGGAGCCGGGGCGGATCGATCTCAGCGACTGGCGCAACATCGTGCGGCTCTGCCGCAAGTTCCCCGACCTGCCCGTGGTCGTGACCGAGAACCGGCTCTACCGCGGCCAACGACCGCTCTACGAAGCGCTGGCCGCCTGCCCGAATCTGAAGATCGACCTTTCGGCGCTTTGGCTGCACCGCCGCATCGAGTTCATCTGCCGCGAGTTCGGCGCCGAGCGCCTGGTCTGGGGCTCCTGCCTCCCCGAGCGCGGCCCGGGCGCCTCGCTCATGCAGCTGAACTACTCCGACATCACCCCCGAGGAACTGGCGCTCATCGCCGGCGGCAACCTGCGTAACCTGCTCTCCTGGAATCCCAAGGTCGAGCCCGTCGGCAGCCAGGTGAGCTTCCCCGCACCGGTTGACAGCCTGCACCGGAAAGTCCGCGAGCGCGCCTCCTTCCGGGATGAGAAGTTCTACGACTGCCACGGCCACATCGGCTGGTGCTGCCCGTATCACGTCATCGACGACACGCCCCAGGTGCTGGTGGCGGAGATGGACAAGCTCGGCGTCGAGGTCACCTGCGTCTTCAGCCTGCAGATCATGGGCGACGCCGAATATGGCACCGACGAGGTGCTCGAGGTCACCAACGCTTACCCAAACCGCTTCATCGGCTTCACCTACGTCAACCCGAAGTATGGGGAGAAGCTGATGTTGCAGGAACTCGAGCGTGGCCTGCAACTCGGCATGCAGGGCGTCAAACTGCTGCCCAGCGCCTATGGCTCCTACGATGTCAGCGGCCCTCTCATCGACGTCGCCTGCCGCTTCGCGCACGAGCACAAACAGATGATCCTGAGCCATACCTGGGGATCGGCGGACCGCGTTCGCCAGCTCTGTCGCGACTTCCCCGACGCCCTGCTCATCTCCGGTCACTCGGCGGCGCACTTCGGCGCGGTCTGCCAGGAGTTTCCCAACCTCTACATCTGCACCTGCCCGTTCCTCGGCTGGAACAGCACCGAGCACTTCGTGCAGATCTACGGCGCCGACCGCCTGCTCTTCGGCTCGGACCTCATGGACCTGCCGATCGCCTGGGGCCTCGGCCCAATCCTCTACGCCAAGATCTCCGAAGCCGATAAGCGGAAGATCCTGGGCGGCAATCTCCGCCGTCTCATGGACCAGTACCACACTTGGCCCCACGGCTGGCCGCGCTGAGGGCAGTCCCGCTTCAGGGCGGTTTCAAGCGGCGCCGACAAGGCGGAAACGCATCCTTAACGTTAGGAGAGAGGCGATGGAACGGCTGAAGGTAGTGGTGACAGACTACGTCTTTGACAATTTCGATGCCGAGCGGCGGATCCTGGACACGGCGAACGCCGACCTGGTGGTGTTGCAGTGCAAGTCGGCGGCGGAACTGATTCCCCAGGTGGCCGCGGCCGATGGGCTGCTGAACACCTACCTGCCCGGCATCGACGAGGCGGTTTTCGCCGCGGCGCCGCGCCTGCGCGCCGTGGTGCGTTACGGCATTGGGGTGGACACCATCGACCTCGCGGCGGCGACGCGGCGCGGCATCCTGGTCGCCAATGTGCCGGATTACTGCATCGAGGAAGTGGCCGACCACGCCCTGGCGCACTTTCTCAGCCTGAGCCGGAAGCTGTCCGTGTCAGACCGCAAGGTCAAGGCGGGACAGTGGTCCCTGGCCTACGTCAAACCGCTGAAGGCCATCCGCGAGATGCGGGTGGGCATCCTTGGCTTCGGCCGCATCGGACGGGCCATCGCGGCGCGCCTGCAAGCCTTCGGCCCGGAGGTCGTCTTCTTCGACCCGCAGCTGAACGCGGACACCGCCGGCTGCAAGGCGGTGGACCTGGAGACGCTGCTGGCCAGTGCGGATGCCATCATCGTGCAGTGTCCGTCGACGCCGGCCACCCGGGGGCTGCTGGGCAAGGACGCCTTCGCCAAGATGCGTCGCCAGCCGATCCTGATCAACTGCGCCCGGGGCGAAGTGGTGGACACGGACGCGCTGGTGGAGGCGCTGCGCGCTGGAACGGTCTCGGGGGCCGGCCTCGACGTGCTCCAGGACGAGGCCGCCGTGGTCAAGAACCCGCACCCGCTGAAGGAGTTCGATAACGTGATCCTGACCCCCCACAGCGCCTGGTTCTCGTCTGCCGCGATCCCGAATCTGCAACGGCGGGCAGCTGAGGTGATGGCCAGCGCGCTCAAGGGCCAGAAGCCGTCATCCCTGCTGAACCCGGAGGCGTGGCGCGGCTAGCCCGAACGGTCGAGAAAAGAGTGGCCCGCGAGGGGGGTTCCGTAGGACCAACACCTGCACGGATGGACAGTATGGCTGAAATAGGCACATCAACGGGCGCCGCCGAGACGCTGCGGGTTCCCCTGGCGAGTGGCGTCACGACGCTGGCGCTGACCTTGCCGCTGCCGCTGCAGGCGCTGCGGGAGCGGGCCTTGCAGGTGCAGCGCGCTCCCTGTCCGGGCATTCCGGAGATCACCCTGGCCGACGCTCGAGCCTGGCAGGCGCACACCCCGGATGAGGACTGGCTCACCTGGCGGGCACGGCGCTGTGCCGAACGCCTGCGCGCCCTGCCCTTCGCGGTGGAGCCGGGCGAGTTGATCATCGGCAAACCGCGCTTCCGCGCCGCGGCGCCAGGCGAGGAAGCCCAGCTCCAGCAGGCCAGGCAGATCCTGTCGACCGTGCCGCCTTTTCCGGGCGGCGACCCTGGCCATTTCCATCCCGATTACGAGACCCTGTTCCGCCTGGGCATACAGGGGCTGCTCGACGACATCCGGCGTCGGCACCAGCGCCCGGAGACCACGGTCGGCCAGCGCGTCTTCTACGAGGCCTGCACCCTGGTTATGGAGGGGCTCTCGGGGTTCATCCAGCGGGCGGCGGAAGCCTGTGCGGCGCAGGCGCTGGCAGAGCCCGCCGAGGCTGGGCGCTGGCTTGAGTTGGCCCAGGTTTGCCGACGAGTGGCCAGCGCGCCTCCGACGACCTTCCATGAGGCGATTCAGCTTCTCTTCCTGACCGAGATCGCCCTGTGGTTTGCCGAAGACCATGGACTGACCAGCCCCGGCCGCCTCGATCGCACCCTCCTGCCCTTCTACACGGCCGACCTCGCGGCGGGACGCAGCACCCCGCAGTGCGCCTTCGGTTTGATCTGCTGCCTCTACATTCATATGAACCGCATCCTCTGGCCCGGCAGCGCGGTGGCGGTCATGGTCGGGGGCCGGGATGCAGCAGGCCGCGATATCACCAACGATTTGACCTATCTCTGCCTGGGGGCTCGCGCGGCGACCCGGCTGGTGTATCCGACCGTGGGTCTGGCCTGGCAGGCGGACACGCCGGACGAGCTCATGGACTTCAGCCTGCGCCTGCTGGCCACCGGCGTCGGCGATCCGGCCTTCTTCAACGACGATCTGATCGCCGAGGGACTGCGCGACCACGAGGTGCGTGCCGAGGATGTGCATAACTACATGAACTCGACCTGCGTCGAGATCAAGGTGGTCGGCGCCTCGAACATGTGGGTGACGGCCCCCTACTTCAACTGTCCGCAGGCGCTGCTTGAGGTGCTCGGGCAGCTCGCCCGTGGCGAGAGCGCGGCGCCGACCTCGTTCGCCGCTCTGCGGGACCTGGTGCGCGAGCGCCTGACCGACACGATCAGCGCCGCCGCCCGTTCCCTCGACGTGGTCTGGAAGGCCCGCGCCGAACGCGGCTGTTTCCCCCTGGCCAGTTGCCTGATTCACGACTGCCTGGAACGCGGGCTGGACTTCGACCGGGGCGGCGCGCGCTACCACTGGGTCGAAAACTCCTTCGTCGGCCTGGCGAACCTGGTTGACAGCCTGCTGGCCATCCAAGTGCTGGTGTTTGACGAGCAGGCGCTGTCGCTGCGGGATTTCCAGGCCGTGCTCCAGGCTGACTTCGCCGGGCACGAGCCGCTGCGGCAGCGCCTGCTGAACGATCTTCCCAAGTACGGCAATGACCAGGCGCGCGCCGATGCGCTGGCTCGAGACTGGGCCGATTTCCTGAGCGAGACCACGGAAGCCCAGACCGTCGGCGGGCATCGCTACGTGCCGGGGTTCTTTTGCTGGGTCATGCACGAACGCCTTGGCAGCCAGACGGGCGCCACCCCCGATGGCCGCCGCGCCGGGACGCCGCTGGCCGACGGGGCCGGCGCCGCCCAGGGCCGGGAGACCTCCGGACCGACCGCTGCCGTACTCTCGACCACCTGCTGGTCACACCGCAAGGCCCTGGGGGGCCTGGTACATAACATCAAGTTCTCCCGCGCCCTGCTCGACTCCCCGGCGGCACGCCGCGCCGCCCGCGGCGTCATCGAGACCTACCTGCGCCGCGGCGGCTTCGAAATCCAAGTCAACGCGGTCGGCCGCGAAACCCTCCTCGAGGCGCAGGCGCAGCCGGAGCTTTATGGGGATCTACTGGTGCGCGTGGCCGGGTACTCAGACTATTTTGTGCATCTGAACCGCGCCACGCAGGACGAGGTCATCGCCCGC
>CAILKC010000225.1 GCA_903834675.1 uncultured Victivallales bacterium
AGCCCGCTCCGGGCAGGTTCGCGGTATCCGCCGTCTCCTGGAGCCCGCGATGCCAAGCCCGCTCCGGGCAGGTTCGCGGTATCCGCCGTCTCCTGGAGCCCGCGCTGCCAAGCCCGCTCCGGGCAGGTTCGCGGTATCCGCCGTCTGCAAGACCGCCGTCTGCAAGACCCAGAGACGGCGGAACCCCGAGACCGCCTCTTCCAGGCCTGGCCTACGTTCAGGGCGCCGGTTCGACCAGCAGCAGCCGGTAGCCCAGGCCCGGTACCTCGAGGTTGAGGCGCTGGTCGGCCAGAACGACCTCCGTCTTTGCGGGCCAGGCGTGTACCCGGGCCACCTTGGCCAGCTTCAAACCGGCGGGGTCCAGACGGACCGCGCCTGACCGCGCCTCGCGGGAGAGGTTGGCCACCACCAGCAGCACCCGGCCATCGGGGCGCCGATAGCCGCTGACGATGACGTCCGGCAGCTCCGTGGCGGCCGGGGGCACCGCCGCAAAGTAGGGCAGAAACTCACTCTCGACATAGCCAAACTCGTCCAGGGCCGCGTAGGCTTCATCGACCACGGCGAGGTTGCACCAGATACCCCAGACCGCCACATCGTGCGCCAGCAACAAGCCCATCAGCCCCCGGGTCGGTTCAACCAGCTTGCGGTGCTCAGCGTCAAACTCCGGCAGAAAGTAGGGCAGGATGCCCCACTGACGGCCCATGAATTCGGCCCGAAAGGTGTCCAGAGTGAACATATCCATGTAGCTGTCTTTGACCTTGCCGCGGAAGTGTTCCCCGTCGAGGTACGAGTCCTCGTAGGCAAGGATGGGGATGGTGACCTTGCCCGACATGTGGGCCATGGTGAAGGTCTCGCGCGGCCAGGCCTTGGCCACGTTGTACATGCGGCGATAGAGAGCGCGGTAGCCGAGAATCGGATAGGTCGGACGGCGTTTGCCGTCACGAAGGTAGCCGCACCCGGCCTCGAGGCTGACCGAGCCGTACGGGTGGGTGTTATCGTGGTACAGGCCGTCGATCCCGTAGCGCTCGGCGAACTGAGCGGTCTTACCCACGATGAAATCCGCGTAGTCCGCCCCGACCGGAGAGGCCATGGCGAAGGCCGCCCCGTAGGCCGCGACATCCGAAGAGCCGCTGTCCGCGCTGCCCATGGCCCAGGCTTTCGCGAAAAAGGGCCACTCCGCACAGGCGGCGGAAACGTAGCTCAGGCAGAGGTAGGGAACCGCTTTGACGCCCGTCGCATGCAGGGCGGCGATGCCCTGGTCGAACAGCTCCGGCGTGGTGGCCTCGGGGTAGCCGTAGTAGCGCAGCGAGTTAGGGCTTGGGCTGGGCCAGAGGATGCTGACGTTGCCGCCCTTGGCGGGCAGCAACCGCCACTTGCGCCAGTCCTTGGCGATAGGCTTCACCGGGGTGGCCTGCAAGCCAAAACGGTACACCCAGTCCGCCGGCAGCTTCTGCCCTGCCGCCAGCAGATTCAGGCGCAGAACGACCTCGGCAGGAGCGCGCACAGTCTCGAACGCATTGCCGCTCTCACCATTGGGCCAGAACTGGTCCGATTCGCAGAACCAGAACAGGCCACGGTCGTTGTCGCCAAGCCAGGCGTAGGGGATGAAGGAAGCCTTGTCAACCACGCCGTCGCCGGGGGGCACAGCGCCTGCCGGGCCAGCCCAGTCCGCCGCCCAGCGGTGCCGGTACAGCGCCCGCTCGGCCTTCACCGGAATGTCGAGGCTGAACTGATCCAGGGCCAGGCCGGCAAACTCCGCCCCGCTCAGATCCACCACCAGCACCCCATCGTATTCGGCGGCGACTCGGACATTGAGCTTGACCGGCAGGTCGCCCGCGGTCCCAACCAGTTCGCCCGACCACTCGGCCCGGGTCGCCGAAGACGGGCCCGGGCGCAGCGCCTGCGCCGTCCAGGTGACGGGCTTGCCTGCCACCGCCGCCGTGAGGCTGATCGGCCGCGCCAGCAGGGGTTCGCCAGCCGAGGTAATCTGCACCGGCAGGACCGCCGAGCCGAAATCGATCTCCCGGCCCCAACAACGGAACTGGGTCGCACCCGCCTGCAACGGCGTCCACGGGGGGATAACCCGATCCTCAAGGCCGTAGCGATTGCCGCGCCAGGTGGTCTCCGGTATGAGCGCGGGACGGCGCAGTTCGAAGGCGAGCTGGCCATCGAGCAGTACCGCCACGACCACCTCATACTCGCCCGGCTCCCGGGCGGGCAGCGCCAGGGTCTGGGACGCCTGCCCGGCGCTGAAGCCGATGGCCTCCGCCGCGGCTGGCAGGAGACCGCCGCGGCGGACCGCGGCGCAGCGCGCGCTCAGCCGGGCATCCTCGACATCGGCGCCGCCCGTGTTGACGCGGGCGATCACCTGCAGCGTGTCCGGCAGCAGCTCGAGCGTGAGGCTGGCCAGGTCCGCCGTCAACGGCGCGGCAAAGGCGTCGTTGCCCGCGTAGTGGGCCGCAATGTGCGCCGCACTGAGCGGCCGATCGTAGATCCGCACCTCGTCGATCAGAGAGGCGCTCTGGCGCGGCAGATGCCAGGGGTGGTCGCCGATACGGAAGCGTTCACCAAGGGCTATGGGCAGACTGCCAGAGACGGGCAGACTGCCGGCGGGTTTGCCGTCGACGTAGGTCATCACGCCCAGCGGCGACCACGTCCCGGCAAGGTGGTGCCACTGGCCCGGCTTCCAGTCCTTGACGTCGAAGGCGCTGCTGCTGTAGGGCCCGTTGATGTTCGCGCAGGTCAGCGTAAGCAACCGCGTCCCATCGTAGTACTTGTAGAGGTACAGGGCGCCCTCGTTACGGGTGTCGAAGAAGACGTGGAACTCCGTATCCTCAGGCTTCCAGTCCAAGGGGCAGACCCACATCTCCACCGTGCCACCGGCCGGCGTCAGCAGCCCTGCGGTTGGGTAGTCGACGTAACCCGTTCCAGGCCCCGACTTCAGCGCCTTGCCGACTCGGCCCGGGGCGAGTTCTGGCTTGCCGTCTGGCGCACCGGCCACCCTGCCATCGCGGCCGATTCCATCGAAACCCTCATCGTAGGACACGCTGAGCACCGGCCTGGGCTGGGCCAGTGCCGACCCGCAGAGCATCCCGAGACCCGCCACCCACGCCAAGGCACAGCATCGTTGCATCGCTCACCCCCATCTTGAGCCTCGTTCCGAAACCGCGGCCGACCAGGGAACCGCGGCGGCAGGCGTACTATGTGGCCCCAGCCACCACTCTGCCAGGCGGCATGACCTGCCCTCGGAAAACCGCGGCGCGGCGGCTTCAAGAAGCCTTCGGCGACAGGACTTCGCGGGTTGGGCGAAGCTCCGGCCTGCTTTCCTTCATGGAAAGCCCCCGCCACGCACTTGAAAGCGCAACTCTCGGCGATACCTTATGCCCCACGTGCTCCTGTAGCTCAGCTGGTAGAGCAACTGACTCTTAATCAGTGGGTCGACGGTTCGAATCCGCCCGGGGGCACCAGTTTAGCTTCAAACGCCGTTCCGGCGCTTCCCCTTGCAAGGCCTTGATTGGCCTTCTTTGTTGCCTCCAACAACAACAAATAACAACAAGCCTGCCGTGCGTAACCCAGGCTCAACCGAGGCAAGCGCCCGGTGCTGTTGTTGGGGTCGGCAACAACAACCCCCGCCGAAATCGCCCCCCCGTCAGTGGCCCGCCGATAGGCCATAGGCGCGTCCCGTCACCGCCGCGCCGACCCCGATTGTTGTTATTTGTTGTTGTGACCGGCGCCGAACAGGCCCCCGTAACTGCCCCTACCAGGTGCCGCTGTCCGCAAGCGGTCCCTGTCCATTCCGCGCCAGTCGCAACCGTCCAGGGCCGCACGTCGAGCGCGGTCGTTGTTGCGCCAGGGCACGGCAAAGACCTCGCGGTGCCCCTCTGGCGTGTCCCAGCATAGCCCGTGACCCTTGGGCCGGTAAGTAGAGAAGCCGGTGCCCAAGGGCGCCCCTGCGCGGTCTTGGGCTTCAGGTTGCGCCGGCCGCGCCGGCTCGTATAGTGGGGGCCGTGGCGTCGCGCCCGAACTCTATTGCAGGCAATCAGAGGGCTGGAGAATGTCGCTCGATATGATTCCGCGGAAACTCCGCGACCTGTATGAGGTCCACCAATGGCGCCACGCCTGCGCCATCCTGCACAACGACTTCCCCCGTGAACTGGCGGATATCGTGGACGTGCTCACGCGGTTCCGTCTGCCAAAAAGCGGGCTGGTCAAGGCGGGGGGCAACAAGAACCCGGCGACCAGCGGCTGGATAGACGGCCAATTCTACGCGAAGGGGTGGACCGAGAAGCAGTTCGGCGTAACTCTTACGGTTGACGGTGACTCGCGCGAGTCACCGACGCACGGCATCGACTGCTTTCGGAACAAGGTCGGGCTGGAAATCGAGTGGAACAACAAAGACCCGTTCTTTGACCGCGACTTGAATAACTTCCGACTGCTGCACTCAATAGATGCCCTGTCGGTCGGCGTCATCGTGACGCGGTGCGACGAGTTGCAGGCTATATTCGACCAGCTTGGGCGTGGTGGGTCGTTCGGTATGGCCACGACCCACATGAGCAAGCTGCTACCCAAGATTAGCGGCGGCGGTGGCGGCGGCGGCCCACTGCTGGTGTTCGGTATCACGAGGAAACTGTATGTCGAGGACTGCTGAAGACACTGACCGGTCAGCCGCCGAAGACCTACGCGCCAAGATAGCCGGGCCATACGCCACCATCCTGGCTGACCCGCCCTGGCGCTTCGACAACCGCACCGGCAAGATGGCGCCCGAGCATCGGCGCCTACTTCGCTACCCGACGATGGAACTGGACGAGATATGCGCGCTGCCAGTCGCACAGCTCGCGGCGAAGCCGGCGCACCTGTACCTGTGGGTACCTAACGCCCTTTTGCCGCTGGGCCTGCAGGTGATGGCGGCCTGGGGGTTCACCTACAAAGGCAATCTGGTGTGGTACAAGGTGCGCAAGGATGGCGGGCCGGACGGGCGCGGCGTCGGCTTCTACTTCCGCAACGTCACCGAGCTGGTGCTTTTCGGCACTCGGGGCAGCATGCGCACGCTCCCGCCAGGGCGCCGACAGGTGAACATCCTGAGTACGCAGAAGCGCGAGCACTCGCGCAAGCCTGACGAGCTTTACCCGATCATCGAGGCCTGTTCGCCGGGGCCGCGCTTGGAGCTGTTCGCCAGGTTCGCCAGGCGAGGGTGGGCGCAGTGGGGCAACGAAGACGTGGAACGCAACAGCCTGGCCGGAGTGGCGGAACGCAACGGCCATACAGACCCGGCGCTTAGACCGACCGAAGCACCTCGCAGCTATACGGCCACGGCCGCGGCAGTACGGCAGGAGCAGGGAAGCGGGACGCGCAGACGCGCGGCCAAGACAGTGGCTCTACCGCACATGCTGCCGGGGCTACTCCTTGCGGAAGCCGCGGATGGTGGCTGACGCCGGGCGCCACGGCCGCGCCCCTACACGGCTGCGTCTCAGCCCGCGGGCTTCTGGCCCACGACGCGCGGGGCATTGGCTCTGGGAACGTCCTTGTCACGTTGGGCCTTCAGATTGTCGCCCAACACGTACCGAACCGCCTGGGTGGGCTTCGCGCAGTCCAGGTAGCGGCTCGGCGCCGCCCGCGACCACTATGCCCTGAACGCCGGACGCAAAGCCCCGACCAGTGTGAACATGGCACGTCTGCGGTGGAAATGCCGCCGCAGCGCAAGGTCTCGCAGACGTTCAAACGCGCGACCCGAGCGAAGGGGGCGGCGTCGGCAGACCAGTTGGAGTTCGGCGATAGCCTCAAGGGCGGCTGACAGCGCGCATCGGTGGCCCCTGCCGGTGTGTACCGGACACAGAGCGTCCGCCTGCGGCTTGCCAGGTTTGACTCGGTGCCGTTCCCGCGCAACTAATGTAATGGCAGTCGGTTATAGTATATTATAGCACGTAATTAATAGCTTAACCGCTATTTAAGGTACGAGAAACAGCCGCTAATCATCCCGCAGCACTGGCGGCATGGACGGCGCCAGGCAACGGACCTGGCGCCGGTGAACCGGCAGCGGCCCGCCAAGCGCCGCGACGGATTCCTGCCAGGCAACTGGCGCCAGGCTGAATCCCAGTGCTGAGGCGCTTGCGGAACCCCTGGCTCGCGGGCGCCTATGCGTCCGCCGCGGCGGCCACGCCGAGTCGACAGGCTCACGGTCTTCGACAGGGCCGCCCTCCAGGCGATCCGGCGCGTACCGGCCGGATCGGAATGGGAACCGCGTCGGCAAGTCGCATTCCGGTATGTCCGGCCGCAGCCGGGGGCTCGGCTGAACCCTGAACCCTCCCCTACTTTTCTCGACCTGTGCAATAAGGATGGGCCGTGGTATTCAGCCCCAAGGGGGCATTTCATACCAGCCCATGGCAACGCCCTGGGTACCCGTCCACAGCGAAGATTGAGCCCTGAAGGGGCGGACCATGCGACCACGGTGCGAAGGTAGGGTAGATGGCTCGCCCCTACAGGGCTCAAACCCATACCCATTCTATTCCCAGGGCGTTGCCCTGGGCTGGTATGGCAGCGCGCCTTCAGCGCTTCAGACGGACTCTCTTATTGCACAGGTCGACTTTTCTTGAAAAGTAGCTATTCAGGTTACAACTCAGGTGC
>CAILKC010000226.1 GCA_903834675.1 uncultured Victivallales bacterium
CAGGCCGGGCTTGACCGGGACGCCGGAGGGGGGGATGCGCGCGTCGAGGTCCTGGATCGGGCAGGCTTCCCAGCGCTGGTCTTCGAGCCAGGTAGCGAGGGTGATGGTGGCGACGGCGAGCATGCGGTCCTTGAGCCAGGCCAGGCCGTACTGGCCGTAGATGTCGAACTGGGTGCCCTCTTCGACGCCGCGGAGGGTGCCGCGGGTGATGCGTTTGCCGACCACCACGACGCTGCGGGTTTCGGGGAAGATCGAGCGGGGGTGGTGATCGGCGGCGACATCGTCGAAGCGCTCGATGGGAGCGACGCCGAGCAGGTCGACGCGCGCCTGTTTTGCGAAGGCCAGGAATGCACTGGTGAGCTGGTCCATGTCAGATCCTTTCGTAGGCCGCCTCTATGTCCGTGGCTGCTTCACGCAGCCGTTGCAGCAAATCCTCGCGCCGACCGGCCCGGTCGCGCACGGTCGGGTAGAACAGGCCCAGCGCCGTGGGAAGGCGCGATTCCCGTACCTGGACAGGCACGGCCAGAGCCCGGACGTGACTCGCGGGTCTGACGAAGTCCGCGCTGCCGGCCTGGCGGATCGCGGCCAGGGCCTGCGCCAGCCCGGCCGCAGTGGCCACCGCGGGCCAGGCGTCGCCCGGCAAGCCATGTTGCGCAGCGAAGGCCTGGACCGCCTGCGGGGTCCGCAGCGCCAGCAGCACGCGCCCGGTCGCGGTGTCGTAGAAGTGAGCGTCACTGCCGGTCGTCGCCGTAACCCGTAGTTCGTGTTCGCTCTCACAGCTCAGGATGCTATGTCGGCGGTCGTCCGCGTCAACCGCCAGGATGACGGTTTCGTTGACCGCTTCGTGCAGCCGCCGGACGGGCCCAGCCGCCGCGTGCTTGAGCCGCGCCACGGCTGCCTGGCCGGTCCCCAAACTCACGCTACGCTCGCCCACCACGTAGCGTCGCGTGGACGGGGCCTGTATGGCGTAACCGAGATCCACCAGCGTAGCCAGCAGGTTGTGCGCGGTCGGAGCTTTGAGCCCGGTGCCAGCACACAGTTCGGTCAGCGTCCGCCCCGCGCTGCCGCCAGCGTCAAGGTGCTCAAGCAGACGCAGAGCCCGCTGAACGGACTGGACCATGAACCGCCCCCCGCGCTTCAACCATGCTGAACCAGCTTCATTATTGGTAAAGTAGGTGCAGTGAGACGAGCTGTCAAGTGTCGGTGTTGTATCGGTGCCTGCCGCAGGGTATCGTGGTTCTGCCCAGCGGGGGCGTACGGTTGTGCAGGGATCGGTCAGGAGGGTTCCATGTTATCCAACCCCGTGCTCGCCGGGATGCGTGTCGGCAAGATTCTGATTGGGATGGTGCATGTGGGGGCTCTGCCGGGAACCCCAGCGGGGACTCAGAGTCTGGAGGCGCTGGCGGCGGCGGCCCGCGCCGATGCCTGCGCCTACCGCGACGCCGGTTTCGACGCCATCATGGTCGAGAACATGCACGATGTGCCGTACGTCCGCACCCCCGGCCCGGAGATCGTAGCGGCGCTGACGCGTCTCTGCGGCGAGGTCCGTGGGCTCGGCTTGCCGACGGGGGTACAGGTTCTCGCCGGCGCCAACCGTGAGGCCTTGGCGATCGCCCTGGCGGCAGATCTTGCCTTTGTGCGGGTCGAGGGCTTCGTCTACGCTCACATCGCTGATGAAGGTCTGATCGAGGCCTGCGCCGGGGAGTTGCTGCGCTACCGGCGCCAGATCGGGGCGGCGCACATTGCGGTGTTCGCGGACATCAAGAAGAAGCACTGTTCCCACGCCATCACCAGCGATGTTGACAGCGCCGAGACGGCGCGCACCGCCGAGTTCTTTGGCGCCGACGGCGTCATCGTCACGGGCTGTCGCACCGGCGTGGCGCCCTCGTTCGAGGACTTGCAGGGAGTGCGCGCGGCGGTCGCGGTACCGGTACTGGTGGGCTCTGGCGTCAGCGTCGAGAACCTGCCTGTGCTGATGCCTGCGGCGGACGCCTTCATCGTCGGTTCGGCGGCCAAGATCGCCGGGCGATGGTCCAACCCGGTCTGTCCTGAGCGGGTCCGGGGGCTGGTGCGTGCCTTCCGCCAGGCCGACGGCAGAGGCTGAGCGCTTACGCCTCGGCGCGCGCCAGCCATTCGCGCAGGGCCTCGGTGGCGAACACCCGCGGGTAGAGGGCTTCATGGTACCAGAGGCTGGCGAAGTACAGTCCGATGGGCCGTGGCTGGTCCAGCTGTTCCGGGTGGGCGACAAGCCACTCGACGCCGCGCGCGGCCGCCGCCCGTGCCGCGGGCCAGCGGAGGAGGGCCGTGACGGCCAGGGCGGTTTCCTCGATGCTGGGTTTGACGCCGCGGTCCCCGCCCCAGCCGCCATCTTCGGCCTGGCGCGCCAGCAGTGCGGCCAGGGCGCGATGGACCCAGTCCGGCGGCGCCAGCGCCAGCTTCGGCAAGTCGCCCAAGGCCCGCAGTACCCGCGCCGTGCCATAGACGGGGTTGGCTTGGTTGGGCGCCGCGTCGTTGCCGAACCAGAGCGGCAGCCAGACCCCGTCTGGCGTCTGGCTGTGCTCGAGGTAGCCCAAGGCCACGGAGGTGGCTTTGGCGAGCCGTCGCCGCAGGGCGGGACTGACCGCCGGTTCCCAGGCCGCATAGGCGCGGAGCACATGCGCCGTAACGTCCGGGCAACTGCGGTCGAAAGGCAAGCGGCCCCAACCGCGGCAGAAGGTCGGGGTGCCGCCGTCGCGGTTGGCGAGGTTAAGCAGCCAGGTCAGGCCCGCCTGAGCGGCGCGGCGGTGGTCAGGGTCCTGCGGCCCGAGCCGATGTAAGGCCAGGAGCGCGCCGGCGGTGTCATCGGCGTCCGGGACGCCGCCGGGAAGATCGGTCCAGCCCCAGCCGCCGGGGGCAGCGCCGGTGTAGGGATGCGCCTGGCGAAATTGCTGGTCCAGGAGCCACGTGACCAGGGCGGGCCGACTCTCGACGGGCAGATCGTCGCCCAGGCTGACAATGCTCTGGGTGCTGACCCAGGTTGCCAGGTTGCTGTCGATGGGCCAACTGCCGTCCTCGCGTTGCGCCCCCAGCAGGAACTCCACACAGCGCCTGGCCGTGGGCTGCTCGCCCAGCCCCATGGCACGCAGACTCATGGCCACGAACCCCGTCAGCGGCACGGCTTCGAGGAAACCGCCGTTTGTGGGCTGCAACCGCGCCAGCCGCCGCAGCGCCGCGGGCTCGAGCCACCGGCACCACGCCTTGGCCGACTGCGGTCCGCTGCGCTGGCGCAGGATGCCCAGCGCGATGAGAGCGGGCAGCGCGTAGCTGACCACGGGCAAGCCGATGGCGCCGAAGGTGGCCCGCGGCAGCACCGCCAGGGCAAAGGGCAATGGCGGGACGAAGCGCCAGCACCCCGGGGCCTCGCCGAGCATCCCGGCCAGCGCACACTGGCTAAGGATGGGAACCGCAAAGGTGCGGTCGGCGCCATAGTGTTCGAGCAGCGCTCCGGCGAGCGCATCCGGCCCCAGATTCCCAGCCTGGCGATGGACCCATGATTCGGCCCGGCGGACCGCCGCCGCGGCGCCAGCGCGGGGACTGCCCCGGAGGGCCGCCCAGGCCAGCAGCGTGGTGCTCAGGTTGCCCGGGCTGGCCAGGGTGTCGCCCCAACTACCGTCGGCCAGGATCGTCCGCACCAGCCACGCCTCGCCTTCCAGAGCGGCATGAACGCGGGCCGCGCCGCCCATCCGCCGCAGCGCAAAGGCCGCGACGGCCGTGGCGAGGGCGCTGGACGAGAGATGACCGCGCCAGACGCCCTGCTCGTCTCGGGCGGCAAGCAGGCCCTCGCGGCACTGCTGGTAGCAGCGTTCGACCTCGTCACGACTCATGGATCCAAAGCCCCCAGGGCCAACAGCCCATAAAAGGTGTACTCGCAGTCAGGAGTCGAATCCCCCGCACTCCCGCCAAAGCCCCCGCCCACATCCCAGAGGGATTGCACAAACTGCGCCGTGCGGGCGGCGTCGGGTCCGCAGAGCGGAGAGCCGAGGCGCCGCAAGGCAAAGCTGGCGACGGCGGTGGAAAGCAGGTCGCCCACGGGCGCTCGAGGATGGGCGCGGAAGCCGCCGCCCGGCGCGCCACACAAGCGGATATGCTGGCGCAGTTCCGCGGTGGGAACCGCCACGCCCAGGGCCTGTTGCACCAGCGTCGCCGAGACCGCCCGACTCAGGCTTCCCGTAGCGCTATCGAGTTCCTCCCGGAGCAGCTCCGCAGCGACCGCCGACGCCCGCTCGTCAGCCGGAATCTCCGTCCCCAGGGCCTCATGGCACAAGACCGCGAGGTACAGTGCATAGGCGGAACCGCGGGCGCCGCCGGGGCTGTCACCGAAGCCGCCGTCCAGGCTGCGAAACCTGGACACCGCCTGCAGATACGGTACGCGCTGGCGCCGGGGTATGCCGAGCAGATGCCGGAGCCGCTGGCACTGCACCAGAGCGGCCAGGTGCGGCAGGTCAAGGGACTCAGGGGATTGCTGCTCGAGAAAGAGGCCCAGCGCCCGACGCTCAGAATCGGCCCCCACGAGGTTGCCGGCCACGGCGCCGAAGAGGGTGTAATAGAGGTCGGCGGCCGGGCCTGCACCGCGACCGCGGAAGCCGCCACCGCTCGCGACGCACGATCCCAGAAAGGCGGCAATCCGAGCTCGCGCCGCCCGGTCCAGCACGCGGGTGGCGCGGCCACTCACCCGCAGCAAATCCGCCCCGATAGCCTGGCGGCGATTCATGGCCTTGACCCATGCCGAAGAATGCGTTGGACGACGCGCTGCAACAAGGCTTTCAGCGGGGCGTGCCGCAACGGCGCCAGGGAGCGGAGAGCCTCATTGCGATAGTGCTCGAACAGCACCGCCGCCTTGGCGCCGACGCGCTCGTCGGCGACCAGGGCGGAGAAGCGGCGCTGGATCTCCGCCGTAGCGGTCTTGGCGCGCCAGCTGGCAGCCACCTCGGCCTGCAGGTGCTCGTCCGCCAGATCGTAGGCCAAGGCCGTGGTCAGCGAGGGTCGGCAGGCTGAGCGCCAGAGCCGTTCAGCGCTCAGGCCGCGGGCGTCGTCAATGTCATCCCGGATCTGGTAGGCGATCCCCAAGGCGGCGCTGAAATGGGTCAGGGCATCGGCGCCCGGCTCCGCCTCGTCGGCACAGAGCGCGCCGAGCCGGAGAGCGACCTCGAAGGCGGGAGCGGTCTTGAGGCGGAACACATCGAGGACCCAGTCAACGCGGAGGGGTCCTGGGGCCCGGCACCAGGCCAGTTCCTCGCCCTGGCCGACGGCCAGGTCCCGGTGCCCGCGCGAGGCGATCTCCAGGACTCGCGCCTGGCGTTCCGGCGGCAGGCCACAGGTGGCAATGAGGCGGTAGCCTTCGCCCAGGAGCAGGTCGCCCACGTTGATGGCGATGGGCACGCCCTGGGTGATGTGCAGGGTAGGCGTCTCGTTGCGCTCATCATCCCCGTCCTCGATGTCATCGTGGATCAGCGATGCCTTGTGGAAGCACTCGACCGCCACGGCCAGCCGCCGCAGACTGGCGGGAATGGCGTCGTGGTCGGCAGCCAGCGCCTGCCAGACGCAGGCCGTCAGCAGCGGGCGCCAACGCTTGCCGGACCGCCCCAGCCACTCCCGCGCCAGACGGCCGGGGGAGCCGCTCTCCGGACCGAGGAGTTCGGCCAGCGCCTCGGGGGTAAACCAGGACTCGACCCGCCGCCGCAGGGCGTCGATATCCCGCCGCGGCTCGCAACGCGCCGAGCGCAGGTGCAGCAACCCCCGTACGCGGTCCACGTCGACGTCCGTATCGCGGCAACCGGCGCGGTGCAACGGGATCGCCATGCCGGGGATGGCCTCGGCGGCCAGCAGCGGGAAGGACTTCTCGAGGGCCTCGAGGCAACTGACGCCGACGACCGCGTCCACGCAGCCCTGGCCAAGCAACTGCTGGACCAGGGTGGAGCCCTCCGCGATCAGCACCATGTAGCCCAGGTCCTGAGCTTCACGGTCGAGATCGGCCAGGGCGCAGCAACCGCAGCGGGCGCACAGCAGCCCCACCTCGTCCGCCTGGGCCTTGCAGTGCGCGGTGGACTTAAGGCATTGTGGCAGCAGCAGCACGCGCCGGTCAAACGGGACCGCGGCCACGGTATCGCGCCAGACGGCGCTGCCGAAGAGGACCATGATGTAGTCCAGGAAAGGCCGAGCGCCCGCGATCCGGGCGATTTCGGCGGCGTGCAGGCGGATCTCGTCGATCGTCAGGGGCGGCACCAGTTCGCGCGCCGCCACATAGCGGTCGACGGACAGGTACAGACGGTCCCGTTCGGCGCGCTCCTGGGGAACCGCCCGACCGAGGGTCGCGCTGGCTGGCGTTGTTGGATCAGACCGCGGCATCTTCACCTCGCGACACGGGCTCTACGGCAGCGCCCTCGTGGCGCCCTGAACCTGCACGCCTCAACCATACGTGCCGAATCCGAAAAACCAGTGCTTCTTGGCAAAACGATAGGCCCAGTGCCGTTCCGGGATTTCGGCGCCGGGTACATGGTGACTCAGACGGCAGCAGGCCGCCTCCAGTTCGGCAAAGCCCTGCCCCCGGCCGCTGCAATCGCGGGCTCCCTGCTCGAGCAGAAACTGCCGCAGCCGCGCCGGGTCTTCCATGATGATGCAGCCCTGTCCCTGCCCGGCCGCAAAGGCGCGAAAGGCGGCCAGGAAGGCGGACTCGGAGATGACCGCGCCGGGGTCGGCGGCCGGTTCGAGGTTGTCCACCGCAAACTGGACCACCGGGCAGGGCTCGAGGTCGCCGAACGGGTTGACGTGGTGACTGAGGCCCACGGCGGCGGGGCAGAGGCCCTTGCCCTCGTGGTCCCAGTAGGCGTCCACGATCAGCAACGGCACGCGGCTGCGGGCCTCGACTATGAAGCGTCTGAGGCCGATGATCTGTTCGCGGTCGAGGGCCAGTTCCGGGCAGGGCCTGGGTCCGACCGGGCGGTAGAGGTAGTACCAGAGGTAATGGACTCCCAGGCCCACCAGGCGGCGCGCGAAGGCGTCCGTGGCCAGATCCGCCAGATTCGACTGGCAGATGCTGCAGGCCACCCCCGTAATCAGCCGCGCTTCCCGGCAGTGCGCCAGGCCGGCCAGGGTCGCCGCAAACACCGCCTCGCCGCCACGGCGCGCATCGCTCACCGTCTCCAGGCCCTCCACGCTGATCAACGGGGTCACATTCCCGAGACGGCGTAGGCGGGCGGCCACCGCCGCGGTGATGAGGGTGCCATTGGTGAAGACCTGGAAGTAGCAGTCCGGATGGGCCTCGAGCAGGTCGAACAGCCCGGGGTGCAGAAACGGCTCGCCGCCCAGGATGCCATAGAAGAACGTCCCCCGCTGCCGGCCGGCCTCAATCAGGCGGTGGGCAAACTCCAGATCGAGGTGGCGCGGGGGGTGCGAGGGGGTGACCCAGCAGCCCTGGCAGCGCAGATTGCAGGCATTCGTGATCGAGATGAAGAGGAAGGCGGGGAAGCCCTCGCCACGGGCCTTGCGCCGTTCGAAGCGCTGGACCGCACGCATGCCCTTCCAGCCGACGGTGTAGGCGAACTTGGCCAGCAGGCGCGGGTCGGTCTCGCGCAGGAAGCGCAGGGCGATGCGTCCCATCATCGGTCCGGCCCTCCGGCGTTAGGCTCGGTGGCGGGATCAACCGCGGGCGCCGCAAAGACCCCAGGTCGGAACAAGGGCGGCGCCGCGGCCGCCCGGCGGGCGGCAAGCTTCGCCCGCAGGTCGCCGCCAAACACCTCCTGCGGGCTCAGGCGAAGACGGGCGCCCTGAAGCTGTTCCGCGGTCCGGAGTGCCCCGTTGATAGCGGGGTCAGTGCTCTTCGGAAAGATGATGGCGTTGGCGGGACAGATGCGGGCACAGGCCGGGCAGTCGGTCTTGCAGTTCAGGGGCGACTGCACACGCACCGCGCCGCTCGCCTCTCGGGCGTAAACGCCGAAGAGGCAGAAGGCGTGACACGCGCCGCAGTGGGTGCAGCGGTCCGCGTCGATGAGCGGATACCACGCATCCTCGGCCGACGCCGGGGCAGGCTCTGTCGGCGGGTCGGCGGGGAAGGCCGGCAGCCCGAGGGCGGCGAGGAGACTGGCGTCGTCGGACTCGCGCAGATCGACGGTCTGCAGAGTGGCCGGAAGGTGGCCGAGAAGCCGCTGCGCCAGCGCCCGCAGGGCCCGGACATGGCAGCCACACACCACCACACCCCCTGACGTCAGGGTGGCGGCCAGAGCGCCCTCGCCGCGGGCCGCGACGGCACACAGGTCGCCGACGTCAACCACCTCGCCACCCTGCGCCAACACCGCGGCGCGGACTCGCCCCAGGCGGGGCAGGTCAAGCAGGCGCCGGGACACGCAGTGGCACAGCACAAGCGTCATCTTCTCTCCCCCGGGACAGCAGCGCCACGCCGCGGAAGCGTCGGGCCGGTCTCCGCCCTGGCTGTAGGCGTGCTGTCTTTCACGGGCGGCCACCCACGGCCAGCGTCAGAGCGGCGGGGGAAAAGACCCCGTACGCCTGCCCTGGTCTGAGCTCCCGCACCGGCACAAACGCGGCCAGCGCCGAGCTGTACTCGAGCCAGGGTCCGACGCCCTGTTCAGCCCCCGGCAGCTCGGCCATCTCCGTGGGCACGCCGACGAAGTTCCACCCCGCCGCCAGGGTCAGAGCAGGCTCTTCAAGGGCCACCCCTCTGACCACCAGACGCTCGGCGACCGGGGTGTAGACCCAGTACCCTTGCAGCGCCTGAATGACCGCCGCGGGCGCGTCGTCGCCGGTGGCGGGGGCAGCGCTCGGCACCGTCTGGGGCTGGGCCGCGACGGCAACCCTGTCGCCGAAGACGGCCGCCGCCGCCGGCAGAGCGGGCGAGAGCGGCACGGAAAGCAGGTTCCAGCCCGCCGCCAGGGTGAGTTCGCAAGCGCTCTCGGGCGCTGTCCGGATGACAAACCGGCGCCCCCCCCCGGCCGGAATGGCCAGCCCGGCCTCGTGGCGTAAGTCCACGCCGAGGCCGCCGGGAAGAACCCCACCCTGGGCGTCGGTTTCGACCAGGGTCACCAGGCGCCCCTGCGGCACGCCGGCCGGTTCGGCCCAGGATACCCACACCTCGGCGACGGGCGACGGGACGACGTCGAGCACCCAGTCCACAACCGCGTCATTCTCCTGGATCAGCGCCGTGCAGGCCCTGTCCCCGGACCACAGCCAGGCGCCGGGGCCCGCGCTGACGCGCCGGACCACGGCTCGCCGCGGGGTGCCCGCAACCCCAAACGTAACACAGCCCCGGAAGGCGCCGTCAAAGAACAGCGGCCAGAGCCAGCCACTGTCGCCAGCCGACCTGCCGCCGCGGCTGAGCCCCTTGGCCGACGGCGGCATCTCCGTCAGCGCCAGGCCACGGACCGCCTCGGTGCCCCAGAGCTCGATGTCGTCGAGGTTCCACCCGGACATCTGGACGGTCTTGTTGGTTGGGCCCATCACCCAGCGGATGGTGAGCGTGGCGCAGCCATCGGCGTAGGCTGAGAGATCAAGGATCTCCGGCTGCCAGGAGGCGTCCTGGACGGTGCTCTCATTCTGCCAGACGGTGTGCCAGCTACTGCCGTCGCGCGAGACCTCGACCGCGGCCCGATCCTGCGGCAGAGACTCGACATTCAGCCAGCGCCGGTAACGCAGTTGCGTGCCGCTGAGACGGCTGCAGTCGAGGCTCCCGGTCGTCAGGTAGCGCGGCCTGAGGGTGGGTTGGTAGTCCCCCCTCAGGTTGTAGCCGAGGACGTTCGCGCCGGTGTAGCCCTGCCGGGGATCCGGGAAGCCGGCGCGTCGGCCGCCTCTGCCCCGCGGCACGCCAAAGGTCCAGGGCGTGCCACAGTTCCAGCCCGGGTTCGTCGCCAGAGACCAGGCATAGACACAGCCAAACCGGTCCGGCGTGGCGGTCCGCTCGATGAGGTTGGCATCGCGGTTGCCCAGCGCGTCCACCGCCCGGACGACGTAGTAGTACGTGACCCCGTTGGTGATGGCGGTATCCACGTAGGTCAGAGCCTGGGTCGTGTCCAGGGCGGCCGTGAAGGTCTGCCCGCCGGAGAGCGTGGCGCGGTAAACCTCGTACGTCAGTGGCAGCGATGCGTCCGTGGCGGCGTCCCAGGTCAGCGTTACCTGGCCGTCTCCCCCCCTGGCGCCCTTCAGCCCGGCAAAGATCGGCGCCTGAAGGTCGGGCGGCGTGACGGGGATACCCCAAATCTGGACATCGTCGAGATTCCAGCCAGAGTACGCCCACGATTCATCGGTCGGTCCCATTCCCCAGCGGATGTAGAAGGTGGCGCTGCCATCGGCTACGCCTGAAACGTCAAAGACCTGCGCTTGCCAGGAGGAGTCGGTCACCTCGCTCGGGTTCTGCCAAAGGCGCTGCCAGGTGCTGCCATCGGTGGAGACGTCGAGGGTGGCGTGGTCGTAGGCCGGCTGCTCCACGTTCAACCAGCGCTGGAAGCGCAGTTCCGTCTTGGCGATGGCGCTGCAGTCGATAGCCGCGGTCGTCAGGTAATAGGCGGCCATGGAGTCGGCATAGTCGCCGCCAAGATTGTAGCCGAGGACCGCGGTCCCCGTGGCCCCGGACGTGGGGTCGGGACGGCCGTGCGCGCCCCCGCCCCTGCCCGCCGGGGTGCCATAGGCCCAGGCCCCTTCGCGCGTCCATTTCGGATCACTGTCCAGGGGCCAACTGAACGCCAGCTCCGAGGCGCGCGGCAGGACGGCACGCTCCACCCGGTTGACCTCCGCGTTGCCGAGGGCGTCCCGGGCACGCACGACGTAGTAATAAGAGATGCCGTTGCTGACCGTGGTGTCGGTGTAGCCGAGGCTTTGGGTGGTCGCCAAAGGCGCGCTGAAGTCCTGGCTGCCCGCGGCCGTTGCCCGGTAGATGCTGTAGGTCACCGGTCCCGACACCTCCGTACCGGCCGTCCACGAGAGGACAACCGAGTGGTCGCCGGCGGTCGCCAGATTCAGTCCGGCAAAGACCGGCGCTTGGGCGTCCACAAGGAACCGATGCACGGTATCCGGCGCGGCGGCCGGTTCGAGCGCGGCATAGCCTTCGCTGGTACACGCGGTGAAGTAGTAGGAGACGAGCGTCCCCGACGGCTGCCCCGGGATGGACCCCGAGAAGAGGCCGCCCTCGACCGCCGCCGTCATGGGCGCCGCGCTGTAGGCGCCGCCGTCGGCGGCCCAGTGCAGCGTGACCGTCAGAGCGGCATCGGCGACCACCTCCGCCTGGATCACGGTGGGCCCGGCCGCCGCCGTGTTGCCCTGCGGCGTGGGCGTAAACTGCACGTCGACGCGGAAGGTATGCCACGCCGCCGGCGCATTCTCCGGATGGGTGGCCGTGACGCGGTTGCTGTCTGTCGCCTGCAGGTAATACTGGACCTGCGTGCCGTAGGGCTGTCCCGGGATAGAACCGCGGTAGGCGCTGCCGCGCGCCGCGGCCATGGGCACGGCCGCGAAAGCGGCGGCCGGCGAAGCGCGCCAGTAGAGCGTCACGGACGTCAGCGCGGCCAGCGAGGTCACGGTCCCCTCGACCACATAGGGCCCGGCGCGTTGGCAGGTATCCGCCAGGGGTTCGTGGGTGACCGCCAGCGGCAGGCCGAAGGGCTGCACCGTAGGGTCTCCAAACACGTGGTAGATGGTGAAGTAGTACTCGGCCGTGCTCGGATACGCCACCGCGGTCTGCCGCAAGCCCCAGTCAAGGGCCTCGGAGAGGGTGCCGCCGGGGTGCTCGTACAGCCACTGGAACTCACGGCGTTCCAGTTCGTCGTCTTCATCCCAATAGGTATTCTGGCTGCCCCCCACGTAGGCTACGGCCCGTTCCTTGGTGTCCAGCCACTGCTCGGCGAAGCAGTCGTCCAGTTGAAACGACCCGGTCAGGCAGCAGTGGCCAATCACGATCGGCGCATCGAGGGTGTTGCTCAGGGCGCTGAGCGCTGCCCCGTTGTAGTCGTAGCGTACCCACCCATCCGTGGAGCCATGGCCGGAATAGACGACGACGTCCGTGCCGGCATCGATATGCCCGCTCAATTCCGCGGCGCTGCCGTTCGAGCGGAAGAACAACTGGTTGTGATAGCGCGTGGCATCGATGTAGTTGTTCATGACGTAGGTGTGCGTGCCCTCGGCAATATTGTTCTCGCTGGTGGTGCTGCCGCCCGAGACCCAGGTCAGATCATAGTTACGGGGGCCGCGGGTGAAGGCGCCCAGCTTGGCCACGTACTCCAGCAGTTCCGCGGTCGTGTCCAGCGAGATGCGGCCGAGGCCCACGTCCTTGCCCAGGTAGTTGTCGAAGCTCTCGCCCGGGTCCAGCAGAGCATAGGCCAGGTCGGAGCGGGCCGTGGTCCCGTCGGCGGAGTTGGTGAAGGTCGGCACCTTCTCGATGTCACCGAGGATGACCACGTAGCGCGCCGCCGTAGCCTCGTAAGCCGCACGGATTTGGGTGCGCACACTCTCGGCCGTCGGCGTGCCGATCAGCCGGATTTCGGTCACCGCGTAGCCCTCGGTCTGCTTCTGATCACGGTATGCCGCATAGGCGACGTCATGGTCGGCGTGATGTACGGCAATCAGCGGCGTGCCGCCCGTGCTGCCGGTCTTCTGCAGGGCCAGGTCAAGCCGCGTCGCGGCGCCGGCGCCGATGACGATGCCTGGCAACACCTGCGGCTGATAACCGGGCGCAGAGACCACCACGGTGTAGGCGCCTGGCCGCAAGAGGCGGTAGTAGTCGCCCACCTCAGGGTCGGAATAGACCTGCGGCGACCGGCCCTGGATGGCGATGCTGGCGTAGACCGGCTGCCCTTTGGCGGATTCCGTCACCACCCCAAACAATCCCGTATGCGCCGCCTCGAGGTAGGCGAGCATAGCCTCACGGTTGTCGTTCCACAGCCCCGCCAGAGCGCTGGCGTCGGGCCGGTCGTCATTCGAGATCTCCAGGGTCAGGTCGATGCACCCGGTGTAGCGGTACAGCCAATCCTGTATGCCGCCGACGACCTCGTACCAGGCCGCGCCGTTGGTGATGCCCTGGCTGAACCAGGAGCTGGCCTGCATCGGCGCATTGCGGGAAGCGTAGGTCTCGGCCAGCCAGGCGCAGACGTCCTGATCGGGCGTCGGCGAGTAGACATCGCCCAGGCCGTCGTTGTCATAGGGGTAGTTCGCCACCAGCGTCCCGGTATGGAAGACCGCTGACAGCACGAAGCTGTGCGCCGCGGACCACTGCATCATGGCCACGGTCTCGGCCGGCCGACCGACTGTGTCCATCGCCGGACCGCCAAACACCGTGCCGATGGAGCCCTCGGCACCGTCGGGGAAGGAGCGATTCAGGTCGACGCCGCTGCCGTTGGTGCGCGAGTTCGTCACAAACCCATCCGGATTCATCACCGGCACGATCCAGATGTCGGTGCTGTCTACCAATGCCTGAATGCGACTGTCGCTGGCGTACCCCGAGAGCAGATAGTCGATGAACCGCAGGCTCATCTCGACGCCGACCACCTCGTTGCCATGGATCGCGCCCACCAGCCTGACCTCAGGCTCGGCCTCTTCGCTGCCGGGGTTGTCCGTGATGCGGATGGCGAGGATCGGTCGGCCGCCGCCGCTGCTGCCGATCGTCTCCACGCGGCAAAGGGTCGGGTAGGTGCTGGCGAACTGGCTCAGCAGGGCCTGCACCGCGGTCCAGTCATGGTAGCCGACCGGGATGGCTTTAGCCGCCGCGGCGCTGGGATCGCCGGTCTGGATGTCGAGCAACTCGACGCTGTATCCGGCCCGTTCCAGGGCCTCACGCTCGGCCGCGGTGGCGTAGACAATGGCCTCATTGCCGCGTACCGTCTTGATGTCCAGCCCCCGCGACTGCAGATCGGCCAGCCCGGCGCGCGAGGCCAGTGGCACCCGCAGAATCTGCACCGGGCCGGGCCGGGGGCCCGCCGCCGTCGGCAGCACCGGGTCCGCCACGGTGACCTCCAGGCTCAGCGCGGTGGGAAAGGTCAACTCCTTGCTCACCGGATCGTAGGCGTAGGGCGATGCTATGATGCGTACATAGCGCTGCCCGCGAACCGTGTAGGTCGTGGTCGTGAACGGCACGGTCGGCGGCGCCGCCCCTCTCCTGCCGGCCGTGCGATACCAGGCCTCATCCAGCCTGAAGCGACGCCCCTCCAACGCGCCGCGCAACTTCGGGACGGACTCCTGCACCGGGTACACCCAGTGCGGCGTGGTCAGGCGCTTCTGCCCGCGCGCCGCGAGGCGAACGTTGACCTCGCCGCGGCGCGCCACGGCGACATCGTCCACCAGGGTCGGCAGATCCGGCCGACCGATGTCGGCGGAGCGCCCGCTCTCCGCCACCTTGACGTCAACGAAGCGCTGTCCGTCGAGGGTCTCATGCGTCTCCAACACCGGCTCAGGCAGGACGTAGTCGATCCGTACCGACTGCGGGCGCCCATCCCGAACCTGTTTCCGGATGGCCTCGGCAGCCAGCGCGCCGGACGGCGCCGCGGCAAAGAGAAGCAGCAGCGCACCCGCCACGCTCTGAATGTGTAACCCTGGGTGAACTCGCCGCATTACCGCTATCCTTACTGGCATCAGACCAAGGGCGCCAGCAGAAGCCGTGTACTCGCCGCGAAGGCGCCGACCGGCCTGCCAAACCCGCGCCCACATATACTAGCCGTGAGTAGAACGCAGAGCAAGATCAGGATGTTGAGGCTGCACCGCTCTTCAGACACCGCGGACGCTGAGCACGTTCCCGCCGCCCGCCGCGGCGGACCCGTCCGACAGGTCCGACAGGTCCGACAGGCATGTGGCGGTTGTCGCTTCCCGCGGCAGGGGGTATGGTTCAGGGCGATCTGAGCCAACCCATGCCCACTATGTTTATCCTTAGCTCCACGGTCCTCATCGTCTTTGCCACGCACTACCTGGGCGCCGTCGCCTCGTTTGGCTCTACTCTGCTGGCCATTCCCCTGCTGCTCTGGGTGCGCGACGATCTCACCCTGTGGATCGTTCTGATGCTGCTGCTCGGGACCCTCCAGAGCGTGCAGGTCTTCTTCTACACCTGGCGGGATCTGGACCGCCGCGAACTGCGCCGCATCCTGCTCTGGTGCGGCGTCGCGCTGCCGATCGGGCTGATCTCACAGCGGCAGCTTCCGGAAATGCTGTTGCGGTGCGCGTTGGGCGGGGTGTTGGTCGCCAGTGGCCTGGCTCGACTCTGCGGGAATCGCCGGCGCGCGGAAGCGCCGCTGTCCCCCTGGCTGGGACGGCTGACGCTGCTGGTAGCCGGGGTGATCCATGGCGCTTTCACCTGCGGCGGCTCGGCTCTGGTGGTTTACGCCAGCCGCGCCATCCCCGAGAAACGCGCCTTCCGGGGAACCCTGACCGCGGTCTGGCTGCTGCTGAATTCGGGCCTGATCATCGCCCGAATCGGCGGCGGCGAGATCGGCGGCCCCCAGCTCTGGCAAGCGGCAGCTTTGGCGCCGCTGGTGCTGCTGGCCGGTTGGCTGGGACAACGGTCGGCCGCGCGCCTGCCCCAGGCCACGTTTGCGAGCCTGGTCGCCGGACTGCTGGTGGTCGCGGGATGCGTCACCATCGCCAAAGCCTTCCTCTAGCGCTGCCAGGCGCGCGGCATTCCCGCTCAACGCCACGACAGTGGCAACAGCCGGAAGAGCCGCGCTCGCAGAACCGCGGCAAAGGCGTCGCCGAAGCGCACCGTGGTGGTGTTGCGCAGCCGGGCGGCGGCGCCCAGTGTGGCCAGCATCAGCAAGCCGCAGACGAAGTAGAGCAGGCGGAAACGCTCGAGGCGCAGGCCGCAGACGCTGAACTCCAGGTTGCGGGCCAGTTGGAGGTAGACGCGCACCAACAGCGGCCCGATACCCATGCCGACCATGATGACGCCCTGCGCCACGGCCAGGTAGCCCGCCCGTTCCGACCCCCGCGGTAAGGCGTGATACAGGGTCGATATGCCCGCCACCCAGTACAGACCATCCGCGATGCCGACCAGGGTCCAGGCCACCAGAATCAGCCAGTAGCGCGAAGCGGTGAAGAACGGGAAGCAGAGATAGAAGGCCGCATAGATCAGCAACATGCCCATGAGCACCGGCTTGGCCCCAATCCGGTCCACCAGGCGACCGCCTGGACGCAATACCAGGATCATCAGCAGGTTGTGGCTGATGAGGTACCAGCCGATCTGGGTAAAGCTCAGCCCGATCTCCTCGATGAAGAACACGGCGTAGTAACTGCACGCCAGCGCAAACCCGGTGAACAGCATGACGACAAACACGAGGTAGCGCCGGAAGTCGTCCAGCTTGAGCACGCCGGCGAAGTCGCGCAGACGAAAATGCGTATGCTGCGACACCGGCGGCATCGGCGTGCGCGCCAGCACCGCCACTCCCGCCAACCCGGCCAGGCCGCAGACCATGATCGCCGCCGCGAACCCGCCCCAGTTGTGCCAGCGATCCACCAGACAGGTCCCGGCCCAGGTCCCCACCGTCGCCAAGCCGGTCATCAGCACCTGCCGACTGCCAAGATAGCGCCCGCGAATACGGGCCGGAACCAGCGCCGACAGCCAACTGCCCAGCAACGGCTGCGCCACGTGCAGGCAGGTCCCGCTCAAAAACAGCAACCCCAGAAAAATGCCGCAGGCCAGCCCGCTGCCCCGCTCGAACACCCCCGGCACCACCAGCACCAGCAGCAGACATACCACTTCACCCACCCCCGCCAGCACCACAAAGCGCTTGCGGTTCGCCATCCGGTTGGTGACCAGGAACGAGAGGAACTGCCACACCGCGGCCAGGTAAACGCAGGAACCCACCAGGCCGGCGTTCTCCCGACTCAGACCCAGTACGTCCAAAGCAAAACCGCTGACGATCGCGTTCGCCGGCACCCCCACCGACGACCACGTACCCAGCAGCGCAGCCTGTACCAGAAACAGCCGCAACGCCAGACGGTTCTCGGCAGCCGGAAGGCGGGCAGGAGGAGAGGAGGAGGACATTCGAGACTCCGCGAACACACCGCCGCCACCACGCGGCCCACCAGGCACGATCACACATCTCCTGCTCTGCGTCTGGCATCCCCGCAGAAGAGGCGCAGCAGCCCTCGCCACACCCCGGGAGAACCAGCGGCATAGCATACACCGGCAGCCGCTGACCGACTACCCTTCGGCCTGACCGGGGCGCAGGTCAGTTCCGTAGGTGGTGACGACTCAGGTCCCTGGGGTTCAGGAAACGGCGAGACGGCGAGACGGGGAAACGGCGACTGGAGGAGACGGAGAGGGAGACGGCGGAGAGGAAAACAGGGTTCAGCCCAGCCCCCGGCTGGGGCCGG
>CAILKC010000227.1 GCA_903834675.1 uncultured Victivallales bacterium
AGGCGCATCTCCACGGGAATGGAGCGGCCGCGGCTCGCGGCCAGCGCCTGAGGCCAGGCGCCTCTCCACCCAAACCACTGGAGATGCGGTGGGCTCCACCGCCCGCGCCTGAGGCCAGGCGCCTCTCCACCCAAACCACTGGAGATGCGGTGGGCTCCACCGCCCGCGCCTGAGGCCAGGCGCATCTCCAGGGGAATGGAGCGGCCGCGGCTCGCGGCCAGCGCCTGAGGCCAGGCGCCTCTCCACGGACCGGGAATTTTGGAGATGCGGTGGGCCGCCACCGCCGCGACGGCTGGAAAGCGCGGGCGGCGCATGCACATTTCCTGTCGGTGCGGCAGATCGCACGTCGAACCGAGAGAGCAACGGCGGTACGCCACCGCCTCAGATGGGAGACTGAGCCATGGGTCAGGTAAGCAACGACGTTCGGGTCTTCATCGGCACCTACACCGACACCGGCAGCCAGGGCATCTACACCCTGCGCCTGAACCTGGAGACGGGCGAACTGCGCGACTCTGGCCAGATCGCCGCGGCGGTCAACCCGGCCTTCCTCACGCTCAGCCGCGATGGCAACTTCCTCTACTCCGTCAGCGAAACCGCCAGCACCGGGACGGCGAAATCGGGGGCGGTCAGCGCCTTCGCGGTGGACGCTGGAACGGGCGCGCTACGCTTCCTGAACCGCCAGCTCTCCAACGGCACCAGCCCCTGTCACCTCTGCCTGGGCCTGGACGGCAAGGCGCTGTTCACCGCCAATTACAGCTCCGGGACGGTGACCATGCTGCCGGTCCTCGCCGACGGCCACCTGGGCGAACCCTGCGGCAGTATCCAGCACCGGGGTCGAGGCCCCAATGCGAGTCGCCAGGAAGGCCCGCACGCGCACTCGATCACGCCCGACCCGGTTACGGGCTATCTCTATGCCTGCGACCTGGGCCTCGATCGGGTCCTCGTCTACCGGGCCGAGGCGGGCAAATTCCTTCCGGCCGAGCCGTCGGCGCTTGTCGTCCACCCGGGCGCCGGTCCGCGCCACCTCGCCTTTCACCCCGGCGGGCGCTGGCTGTACGTCGTCAACGAGATTGACTCGACCGTCTCCGTCTTTGCCCGCCCTGACCCGAAGAGCGGCTTCGGCACGACGGAAATCCAGAGCCTCTCCACCCTGCCGGCGGGCACCGCCATGACCAGCTGGTGCGCCGACATCCACGTCCACCCGAACGGCCGCTTCGTCTACGCCTCCAATCGCGGCCATGACAGCCTCGCGGTCTTCGCCGTCAACCCGGCGAACGGTACCCTCGCCGCCGTCGGCTTCGACCCGGTGCTCGGCAAGACGCCGCGCAACTTCGCCCTCGACCCCGCCGGCCGCTGGCTGCTGGCCGCCAGCCAGGACTCGGATGTCATCAAGGTGTTCGCCCTGGATGGGAACAGCGGTCGGCTGACCTACACGGGCCACGCCGCCACCGTGCCGAAACCCGTCTGCGTGCGCTTGGCGCCGGGACGGTGAAGCAGACGCTGGGTCACCACTTGAACTTGCTTGAATCCGCCTCTACTGTTCAGCACGTTGGCCATTCCGAAGCGCCTCGAGCCAAGGGTTAGCGCATGGACCTGACCTCGACCGACCCGTCTTCGCGGACGCTCATGGATTTTCGGGACTACCTGCTGGACTGCGGCGCCTGCGTCGTCGGGGTGGCCGATCTGGCCGCCTGGCCCGGCTCCAGGACCAACGGCTACCGACGCGCCGTCAGCCTGGGTGTCGCCCTGCGCCCTGACCCCATCCTGAACCTGCGCGTCCGCCAGGACCGTCCCGCCGAGGCCGACCGCCCTGCGTATGCGGCACTGGCAGAACTGGCTCAGATCGCCATCCAGTGCCTGGAACAGCTCGGCGCCAAGGGCGAGGTCTTGGTCCCGCGGGATGATCCCGAGGCGCTGACGCACGAGGAAGTGGCGGTGCAGGCCGGCGTCGCCTGGATCGGCAAGTCCGGCCGCCCGGTCACCTGGGACTTCGGCACGGCCATTCGCCTGACCACGGTGCTGACCGACGCGGACCTGCCTCTCGACCAGCCGGTGAAACAGTCCTTCTGCGGCGCCTGCCTCGCCTGCACCGAAGCCTGCGTGGCCCATGCCCCCTCGGGCGTCATCTGGACCCGGGGAATGAAGAAGGCCGACTTCTTCAACGAAACCGCCTGCGCGGAGCGGCGGCGGCAGCTCGCCGCCCTGGGCCGTGACTGCCGCTACTGCATGAGCGTCTGCCCCTTCACCACCGTCTATCTCATCAACTGCGGCCTCACCGTGCCTACGGAGCCCAGCGCCGACGCCTGAAGTCTCTGCCGTACAGGGGGATACCGCGAACCCGCCCGGAATGGGCTGGGCATCGCGGGCTCCAGGCACACGGGGGATACCGCGAACCCGCCCGAAACGGGCTGGGCATCGCGGGCTCCAGGCACACGGGGGATACCGCGAACCCGCCCGGAACGGGCTGGGCATCGCGGGCTCCAGGCACACGGGGGGATACCGCGAACCCGCCCGGAATGGGCTGGGCATCGCGGGCTCCAGGGGCACCACGCGCCAGCCTGGAGTCGGCGGTCCGCTCCAGGCACAGCCGGGGTCACGGCGTCTTGAGTTTCAGCCGCGGCGGCATGGGGGGCGCCGGGGGACGGCGCCGGGACGGGCTCGGTTCGGCCTGGGTGCGGGCGCGTTCGACCATGGGCTGCACCCGCCTGACCTCACGTTCCGCCAGCCGACCATAGACGCTCTTGGCGTAGCGCTTCTCGGCCTGTCGGTAGAGCTCCAGGGCGCCTTCCAGGTCAGCCGCGCTCGCCGCCGTTTGCTCCTGCCAGAGGGCCCGTTCGTAAACACGGTGGGCCTGCACCTCAGACTGCACCGCCGCCGCCATGCTGACCGACTCGGTCATGGTCTGCAGTTGGGTGCGTAACTCACTGCCGCAGAAGTGTACGTGTGGATCTTCCGCCACCTCATCCAGAGCCCTGAAGCAGGCCATCGCGTCGGCGCCGTCTCGGGTCTTGGCCAGGCGCTCGGTCACCCACTCACGCGCCGCCCCGCGCCGCTCCTCGCCGTCCAGCGTCAGCAGCAGCTTCGCCCAGGCCTGCAGCCGCACCGCGGTCGCGTCGACCTCGTGCCCTCTGCCGGGATACTCCTCCCAGGTCACCGTCGCGCCGCAGCGGTCGTAGTACTGGGCCGCCATGCGCGCATAGGCATTGGCCTCGTCGTTCTCGCCAGTGCCCACGTAGACCGCCCGCTCAGAAAGGTCCGGACGAGGCTCACGCACGAAGGGAAAGCGCCCTGCCAGCAGGATGAGGTAGCCCGCCACCCGCGGCTGCGCGGTCTCCGCAAAGACGCTGACCTGCCAGCCGCCCCGGCTGATGCCGGCCAGGAAGACCCGGCCCCGGTCGATGCGGACGTGGCGAGGCAGTTCCTCGAGCATACGTTCGAGCTGAGCCAGCTCCTTGGCCTGGTAGGCCTGTTGCTGCGCGGCGGTACGGCGGACCGGGCTCGGCTCGATGTACGTCATCCCGACCACGATCGCGCCCTTGCCGCCAGTCAGTTGCCGAATCAGTTCCGTCGTGGGTTCGCCATTCAGCCCGTGGTAGAGCAGGACGACCGGCCAGCGCCGCGCCGGGCTGTAGTCCGTGGGGACGTAGACCGGCACCTCCCGCTTCACCGCGGGCCAGGGGAGACGAAACTCCTCGCCGGGACGCGCTTCCGGCGTATCGAGGCGCTCCGACGGCGGCGCCTCCTGGCCACGGAGAAGAGGGAGCGCGAAGCAGGTCAGCCAGGCAGCCCAGCGGCAGATGGAGCACCGGCGCGGCATGGTCGGTTCACTCCAACCAGAGGCGGTCAAAGGTGTAGGCCACCCGCTCGGCGGGCCAGACGGCCGCCTCGCCGACCTCGGCCATGATCAAGGTCAAACTGGTCAGGCGGACCCCCGCGATCGGCAGCGCCAGTTCCTCCCAATCGCCCGTCGCCGACACGTAGCTGCGCAGCCGCGTCAGCTTGCCATCAACCACCACCTCAAGCCCGAAGGGGGCCCCGGGGTCGGCCTTGTAACGAATCTTCAGGACCTTGATCCCCGCCAGGTCGGCGCCCACCGCCTTCGACAGTCCGAGCATATCCCGGCGTCCCGCCGTGCGGGGCGCGCTGACCGTCAGGCAGCCATCGGCCACGACCAGAGTCGGCTCCGTATCGTTCCAGGAGGACCGCTGCCAGAGCGTAGCATCATCGCCATCGTCGAGGATGTGGCCCGCGAGCAGGGCCTGATCAGCCGCGAGCAACGGCCGAATCTCGAAACGGTGTGCCTGCGGCTGGTTCAACCGCCAGAGCGCGGCCGTATGCTCCTCAAGTTCCTGCCGCAGTTCGGCTTCACGCGGCTTCCAGGCGATATAGGCATCGACCTGCCCTTTGAAGTAGGCAAAGTTCGGCGTGCTCTTCTTCGTTTCGAGGTCGGCCAGGAGGGCGGCCTTCATCGCCTCGAAGTCGTCCGGGTTCAGCTTCGAATTGCCCCGCGCCAGCCAATGCCGCTGCGCCGCGAAGGTCCGCATCCGGGCGGCCACAGCGAAGCGTTTCTCCTCGACCGCCATGACCCGCAGCGCCTGCTTCAACATGGGGCTACGCGGGTTCCCGGCCAGGTTCACGCCAGCCGCGAGTTCCGTGTCCGCGACGGCGGCCACCGGCTGCCCGTCCACCAGCACCGTGTACTGCCCGGCCGACAGGCCGGTGACCGTGAGCATCTCGCGGTTGAGGTCGGCCATGAACGGCACCCACTTCAGCGCCTCCTCCGCGGCCGGGAGAACCGGATAGGGCAAGGCGGCCTCGGTGCAACTGAAACTGACCGTGCCGCCCTGGCAGCGCAGGTCCGTGATCTGGCAGTTCTCCTGGGCGGTGGCTTGTCCCTGCGCCGCGTCGAGGCTCAGCGCCGCTACCGTGCCCGAGACCCCCTGCCCCTTGAGGATGTAGTAGGCCATGACCAGTTGCCCGGCATCCCCCGGATGCACGCGATCTGGCCCCACCAGGGTCGCGGCCGGATCGGCCTGCTGCAAACGCGCGTTCAATGCGGTCATCGGGCCGTGCAGATCAATGACCGCGGCGCCCAGCCGCTCCGCGATGCCACGGGCGCCCTCGCCGCAACGCCCCAGGGCCTCGTTGACCCCCACGCAGTTCTCCGTCGGCATGACCCCAGTCTGGTCGTAGATGGAAGGCGTGATGAAGACCACTCGGCAGGGCAACGCCTGGAGCCGTTCCGTCAACTGGGTCAGCGCCTGCAAGTACGCCTCGATGGCGCCCTGGCGCCGCGCCTCGACCGCCTCGCCGGACTGCCCCGGAGCGTACAGCCCGCGGCCGACATCATTCATCCCCAGCATGATCGTGGCCACCGTCGGCTGATGCACCCCGATGTCCCAATCGAAACGCTGCACCGCCCCCGCCGCCGAGTCGCCGGAGATGCCGCAGTTGAAGCTGCGGAATTCGCGTTCGGGATAGCGGGTGGCATGGAAGAGATAGATGAAGGAATGATAGCGTCGGCCGTGGGTGATACTGTCGCCGACCACGGCCCAGCGGTCGCCGGCCCGGAACTGCCGATCCGGCGCCTCCGCCGCCCCGGCCCCCAGCGTCAAGCCCGCCACCAAGGTCAGCAGACCCGCCCCGTAAAATCGCTTCATCGCCTTGCCCCTTTGCTTGCCTTAGACGTCGCGTCGCCCGAGCTCGGGCTCGCGGCGACACTCCGGCCTTACTGCCATCGCCAGCCTACTCCGCTCGCAGTTCCAGGCTGGCGGCATTCGTCCACTCCAGCCAGTCGCCAACCCCGTAGTCGTAAAGCGAGAACCAACTCCCCGCCGGAAAGGCCCGCTCCAGTTCAGCCTGCGGGATGGGCGCGACGCCCTC
>CAILKC010000228.1 GCA_903834675.1 uncultured Victivallales bacterium
CATCCTGGCGGCGATGCTGCTGCCGGCCCTGGCCAAGGCTCGGGACAAGGCCCGCACCATCTCCTGCATGAGCAACGTCAAGCAGATCGGCCTGGCCATCCTCATGTACAACGATGACAACAAGGACCGCATGGTGCCGGCCGCGATGTACAACCCGTTCCCCAATTACTGGACCTGGCCTTACCTGGTCACGTCCTACGTCGGCGACGTGAAGGTCCAGACCTGTCCCGCGGACGCGACCCGTGGCTATACGGGGATCACCAACGCCAGCCAGCAGCAGGGCTACGGGTTCTCGCGCGTGATCAGTGAGCTCGACGTGGCCCAGATCGTCAAGCCCTCGACCTGCATCATGGTCGGCGATGCCGGCATCTTGACCAACGGCAATCCGTACTACCTCATTGACTGGAACGTGGACCAGACCGACAATGCCGTTCCTCCGGACTGCAAACGCCACAACCTCGGCGCCAACCTCGTCTTCTGCGATGGCCACGGCGAGTGGCAGTCCATGGGCAAGTACTCGACCTGGGACAACAGCATCGGCGCTCTGGCTCCGCTCCCGAATCTCTGGCTGCCGAACTGAGCCCCGAGGGCGACAGTCCGTTCGTCCGTCAGCCCCCACCTCGGCCACGTCTCCGCGCTAACCTGACGCGCTCTGCACATCCCGCGCAGCGCTTTCTGTGCTGGCGTCCGTCTCGCAACAGTCGACGACGGACAGCCGCAGCGTTAGCTCGTACATCCCCGCCCTGGTATCGATGATTCCAGGCGGAGCGGTCTTCCGATCGATCGTCCCACCAACTGGCGGCAGGCTCTCGGGACCTGGGTTAAAGCCGACCGTGATCCAGGTGACTTTCAGCCCATCGTTACAGCGGCGCAGTTCCTTGGCAATCTCGTCGAGCACGGGTCAGCGGGAGCCCGTGCCACCGGCGCCGCCGAATTGGGGTGACGGGGGTGGGGGGAAGTGGCCCGGCCACGGTTGAGGAGGTTGCGACCCGCTTGGCTTTGCTGTATATTTGAGGATTGAACCCATAAAAATGCCAAAACGGGCAGGGCATGCGTATGGACTACCACCCGCGGATCATCGAGTCCAAGCTGGCGGAGCTGGTGCGTCACTTTCCGGTTGTGACGGTTACCGGCGCGCGCCAGACCGGCAAGTCCACCCTTATTCAGCACCTTTTCGGTGCCTCTCATCGGACGGTCGTTTTCGATCCTCACCTTGACCTGGCGGGGGCGCGTCAGGATCCAGACTTCTTCCTGCAGAACCATCCGCCTCCCCTGTTTCTGGACGAGGTGCAGTACGCCCCGGAGCTCTTGGGTGCCATCAAGCGCAAAGTGGACCAGGACGGGCAGAACGGGCAGTACATTCTGAGCGGGTCCCAGCACCTGGCGGTGACCAAGGGGGTGGTGGAGTCCCTGGCCGGGCGCAGCGCCGTGGTTCAGCTTCACCCTTTGTGCTGGCGCGAGCTGCAGAAGGAGACGGCCCGCCCGGCTTTCCTGCGTTCCTGGCTGGCCGACGAGCGACCCCAGCTCAGCGCCCTTCCCGAGCCGACCATTCCTGTCACCCGTCTGATCTGGCGCGGCATGCACCCGCGGCTCATCGAGCTGCCCGACCCCACGACCCGTGCTTACTGGGAGTCCTATCTACAAACCTACGTCGAGCGCGATATCCGCAGCGTTGCCGACGTGGGGTCGCTGCAGACCTTTGGCCGTTTCATCTCCCTGCTGGCTGCGCACACGGCCTCCGAGGTGAACCAGAACCAACTGGGACGCGAACTCGGGGTGGACCGAACCACCGCCGTGCGCTGGACCGAGGTGGCCGAGGCCACCTTCCAGTGGATCAGCGTCCCGGCGTACTCGCGCAACGCGGGCAAGCGCATCGCGGGCCGACGCAAGGGCTTCTTCACCGACGCCGGGTTCGTCTGCCACCTCCAGCGCATTCCGTCCCCGGAGGCCCTCCCCGGCCACCCGCTCTTCGGCGCGCTGTTTGAGTCATGGGTGGTCATGGAGATCCTCAAGTCGTTCCAGGAATGGCCGGTGGCGCCCGCGCTCTGGCACTACCGGACCTACGCGGGGGCAGAGGTAGACGTGATCCTCGAGTACAACGGCCGCTTGTTTCCAATCGAGATCAAGGCGACCGCCGCGCCTGCGCCGCGCGACCTTGCCGGGATCCAGTCCTTCCGGGAGTGTTTCCCGCGTGCGGCGATTGGGCCGGGTCTGCTCGTGTGTGCTGTCGCCGAACCGCGTCAGCTTCCTGGCGAGGTTCTGGCCATTCCCTGGTGGGCCCTGTAGTACCGCCAGCGGTGAGTGCGGCGGCGGGGTGGGGGCAGGGGCTTCCGCGTGGTCCCCAGCCAGACCCCCGTGCCCTACTTCAGCGCGCGGTCGATGAAGCGGTAGGCTTGTTCGCGGGTCTCGGGCGGGAAGTCGTGGCCGCAGTCCGGGTGCATGGCGGCGAGCTGGTCGGCGGCCTGCTGCAGCGCATAGACCGGCGCGGCCGCCTTCAGGCAATCCTTCACCCCTGAGATCTCGAAGTTGCTGTCCCCCAACGGCGCATTGACGAACACGGCCCGCGGCGCGATGGCACCCAGGATTTCGCTGAAGTCGAAAGGCATCTCCCGGGCGCTGACGTGGTAGACCGAGGCGATGCGCGGCATGTAGCCCTTGTGCGACCAGCCGGTCAGATCCCCGCCCATGTACTTCGCGAACGAGTTGAAGCCGCAACTGCTCACGGCGACCTTGACGCGCTCGTCGAAGGCGGCCAGGTACAGGGTGTTGTGCCCGCCCAGCGAGTGCCCGATGCAGCCGAGGCGTGAGGCGTCGACCTCGGGGAGGGACTGCAGCAGGTCAAGGGCGCGGGCGTGGTTCCAGATGCCCTTCATGGTGGCGCTGACATAGCCCCGGGCATACGGGTCGCAGACGTAATCGCCGAAGTTGGGATAATCGGGGACCAGGGTGACGTAGCCGCGCTCGGCCAGTTCGCGGGCGTAGTGCAGATTGTCCAGGCCTCCCAGCCCAGCCGGCTCGCCTTTGCCGATGCTGGTCGTCTGGTGCAGGCAGAGCATCGCCGGCATCTTCCCGGTGATCAGGGTCGGCAGGAACAGGTAGGCGGGCACACGATCATCAGCCTCGGTGGCGAAGGTGAGACGACGGCGCCTGAAGGTGGCCTCGCGGACCTCTTCGCTCACCTGAACGTCAAGGGGCACGCGCTGCGATGCGGGGGGCAAGGGCCCCATGACCAGCTCCAGGTTGGCCAGGATGTGGCGGCGGCGCTGTTGCCAATCAGCCAGCGTCCGTACGGGCTGCTCTTGCCCGCGCCCGTCGCGGTAGACCATCACGTTCAGCTTGTCGGCGTAGAAAGGCGCCGGCTGGGCGGGCTGTCCTGCCTGCCCCATGGCTAGCACGATGGCAACGAGATCGAGCATGGGGGTCTCCCGGGACCGGTGGTCCGCCGCGGCGGGCGTCTGCAAGACCTGGACTACCTGGACGGACTGGACTACCTGGACAGGCTGAACGGACTGGCCGCCTCGCCGTTTCGCCGCCTTGCCGCTCCCCGGTCATCCTTTAATCCCGGTCAGGGTCACGCCCTGAATGAAGTACTTCTGGGCCACGAAGAAGATGGCGATCACGGGCAGGGTCATGAGCAGGCTGGCGGCCATGGTCAGGGCCGGGTTGTTGCCCACCTGGACAGAGAAGGCGTAGAGGCCGAAGGCGAGCGGGTACAGGCGCTGGTCCGCGACGTAGACGAGCGGCCCCATGAAGTCATTCCAGGTGCCCATGAAGGTGAAGATGGCGATGGCGGCGAGGCTGGGTTTGATCAGCGGCAGGATGATGTGCCAGTAGATGCGCAGGTAGCCGCAGCCGTCGATCAGCGCCGCGTCTTCCAGGTCGCGGGGAATGGAGCGCATGAACTGGCGCAGCAGGAAGATGAAGAAGGCGTTGCCGAAGGCGCTGCCCAGCCAGAGCGGCGTCAGCGTGTCGTAGGCCCCGAGGTGCTTCCAGATCAGGAAGTGCGGGATCATGGTGACCTGTCCGGGGATCATCAGGGTGGCCAGCATCAGCAGGAAGCAGACATCGCGTCCAGGCCAGTTCAGCCGGGCGAAAGCGAAGGCGATGAGGGAGCAGGCGAACACGGTAAGCACGACGTTGGCCACGACCAGGAAGAGGCTGGTGCGGACATAGTGCCAGAAGGGGATATGGTCGAGGACACGGTCGTAGTTGAGGCGGATCTTGCTGATCCAGGCCTTGAGCGGCGTGCTCCGGTGCAGCCGCAGCGTCAGCCGCAGGCGACCGGGTTCGTTGAAGGCGCCGACGGCGTCCTTCGCCTGGTTGAGCAGCACCCAGGTCTTGATCTTGGTCGAGGTATCGTCGGCGCTGGGGAATTGCCAGGTGATCAGGGTCCAGTTGAAGTTGGCCATGGGCACCCGGCGTTGGGCCACATAGCGTCGGCCGTTCATCTCGAGGCCGAGCTCCAGCTCGTGCCAGGTGTCATCGGGCTTGAGGTAGAGCTGCACGCGTTGCAGGCCCGCCGGGTCGAAGCCGGCATCGTAGGCGCCTTCGAGGGTGACCTCCGAGCCCTGGCTGAAGTCGTAGTTCACCGAGGCATACTGCAGTGACTTCTCCTGCTGATCAATCAACCGGGCCACGGCGGGGGTGCGGTTATCCCAGCGGGCGCTGAACGGCCGCTCGGCCCCCAGCACGGTCTCGGTCAGCGCCTGGCTACGGACCCGCAACTGGCCGAGGCACAGGCGCCGATGCACCGAGGTCACGACGTCGGTCACCATGCGGTCGTTGACGATGTTGCCGAGGCGGGCTTGGAAGGCGGTGTTGTCAGCCCATTCCGAGGCTTTCAGAATGTGAGAGAGGCGGTCGTAGAGCCCGCGCACCACGCTGGCCTGTACTGCCGCCGGATCCAGGTCGGCCGGCAGCGGCGGCAGCGGGTGCGCCCGCAGCACCTCCACCAGCGCGGCCGTCTTGACCGGGTCGAGAACGGCGTCGGGGTTGCCGTAGAAGGCAGTGTCGATGTAGGGGCTCTGCAGGCGCGGCCGCGGTGCCTCGGGGAAAAAGCGCAGGCCGCCCGCAAAGAGCTCGCGGTCGACCTTGAGGCTGGTGCCGACCATCCAGACGAAGGGCAGCGAGAAGAACCCCGCGCCGAGGAGCAGCAGCGCATAGGTAAGCAGGCGCGTGGAGCGCGATCCCTCCTGCATGGGCCAGACCATCCTTTCGGGCCGGGCAGCGGCCGACTCAGGCCTCGTAGTACACCCAGCGTTTCGAGAGTTTGAGTTGCACGACGGTGACGCCCATGACCAGCACGAACAGCACCCAGGCCATGGCCGCCGCATAGCCCATGTGGCCATAGCGGAAGGCGTTGTTGAAGAGGTGGTAGACGTAGAACAGGGTCGAGTTGGCCGGCCCGCCCTCGGTCATGATGAAAGCCTGGCCGAAGACCTGGAAGGTGCCGATCAGGCCCATGACCAGGTTGAAGAAGATGTAGGGCGTGAGCTGGGGGAGGGTGATGCTGACGAAGCGCTGCCAGGCGTTGGCGCCATCGATGCTGGCGGCTTCGTAGAGCTCGCGGCTGATGCCTTTGAGTCCGGCCAGCCAGATGATCATGCCGCCGCCCGAGCCCCACAAGCCCATCAGGATGATGGCCGGCTTGCTCCACTCGGGCGACTGCAGCCAGCGCGGACCCTCGACGCCGATCAGCCCCAGGGTGAGGTTGATGAGGCCGCCGCTGGGGTTGAACATCCAGATCCAGAGGATGCTCGCCGCCACCATGGGCACAATGGCCGGAAGATAGAAGAAGGTGCGCCAGACGGCCATGGCCCGGATGCTCAGGTTCAGCAACAGCGCGATCGCCAGACTCACTGCCAGGCCCAGCGGAATGCCCAGGACCATGAACAGGGTATTGCGCAACGAGAGCGGGAAGAGCTTATCCTCGGTGAACATCCAGTGGTAGTTGTGCAGGCCGATGAAGGTGGGCGGGTTAAGGATGTCATAGTCGCAGAAGCTGATCAGCAGCGAGAAGAGCATCGGCCCGCCGCCGAAGATGATGAAGCCGATCAGCCACGGCGAAACACACAGCCAGCCGCTGCCCCACTGCTTGCGGAAGTAGCCCCCGCCCGCCCCCTCGACGACCGCCTCGCCCTTGGCCCCGCCCAGACGCAGCAGCCGCGCCACCCGGCGCCGCACCCCGAGGCGCGTGTCCCAGAGGTAGACCCCGACCGCAAAGGCCACGATGAGCACCCCGTAGGCCACGAAGAACCAGCTCCAGCGCAGCGGCCGTCCCGGCACCGGGTTCAGGATGCGGTCGAGGTCGCGCTGCACGATGGCGGTGCCTTCGTCAAGGGCCGCCTGCGGGGTCAGCTGGTGGTAGAGCGCCGTCTCCATGGCGATGACGTGGCGGTTCCACAGCAGTTGCCCAACCGGGGTCACGGGCCGGTACTTAGCCCCCGGTAGCAGGTCGTTGAATACGCGGCAGCCGTCTTTGAGGTTGCGCGGCACCTGCGGGTTGTCCTCGACGTACTTGCGGAAGCAGGCTTCGTTGAGATCGATCACCGGCAGTTGGCGCGGAATGAACAGCCGTCCCTGAGCCTCGGCAATCTCGCGCTCGCTCTCCATCCAGATCATCAGGGCGCGGTCGCTGCTCATGAAGCGAATGAACTCCCAGGCCGCGTCCTTGTGCTTGGCGGTGGCCGGGATGGCGTAGGCCCAGCCGCCGTTCCAGCTCACCGGCTTGCGGCCCTTGGCGATCTCGTGCTTCGGCAGGGGCGGCGGCGCCACCCCGACATCGAGGTTCTGCGCATAGGCCGCCAGGAAGGACATCTGCCACGAACCGTCGATCTTCATGGCGACCTTGCCCTGGATGAACGGATCGAGTTCACCGCCCTGGAAACCGGCCTGGAAGGCGCTGACGGCGTCGTAGCCGCCGAGGGCATCGTAGACCTCCACCATGTAGGTCAGTCCCTCGACCACCGCCGGGTCGTTCAGGGTGCAGCGCCGACCGTCTGCCGACATGAACTCGCCGCCGGCCATCCAACCGAACATGTACAGCCAACTGTTGCCGAACTGTGGCGCAAAGCCGATGGACGTGAGGCGCTTCTGACGGTCGAAGTCGGAGAGCTTGACAGCGTACTCCTTAAGCTCGTCCCAGTCGGCCGGCGGGCGCGCCTCGCCCTGGGCGTCGACCAGGCCGGCGCGGCGCAGCAGCTCGCGGTTGTAGAGCAGGGCCCGGTCGTCCACCGAGGTGGGGATGCCGTAGATCTTGCCGTTCTGCTTCGCCTCATCCCAGCAGGAGGCGTAGAAACGCTCGGCGCGCGGGGTGTCCGTCCGGCCCGCGGCCAGGTCGCGCTCGATGAACGAATCCAGCGGCACGAAGGCCCCGCGCGCGGCCCACTCAGCCACCGCAAAGCGGTCGAACCAGATCACGTCCGGAGGCGTGCCGCCGGCGACACTGATCAGGAAACGGGTCGGGTCGGCGACCTGGTTGCGGGCCGCGTTCTGGCCCGAGACGACGCGGTAGATAGGCCGCGCCGGATCGGCCGCGTGCGCCGCCTCGCTCTGGCGCTCGAACTCGCGCACCGCGTCGGCCATGGCGCCGCCGATGGGCCCGCCCGGGCCCATGTAGGCGATCTCGGTGACGCCCGCCTCAGCCCCGTCGGTGCGGAGTTCGCGGCGCGGGTACAGTGCCAGCAGGACCGCCAGGCACAGCACCAGTCCAGTCCAGACCTTCCACGTGGTCACCGGGACAACTCCTGGTTCGGCGGGCTTCTTGAGCTGGCATCCGGCGCACGCTCCTGCCCGTGTGGCGCTCACGATAGCCCGACAACCCCGCCCCAGCAACGCCCGGGGCTGCTTCATCCTCCGGCGCGCGGCCGACGGCTACGTTCTTGGAACGCCGAAAGCGCGCGGCGCTACCAGCCCCAGTGGAAGGCCCTGGATCTGGTTGGGATTCAGCTCCGGCTACGGCGCGTTGATTTCCCGCAGGTGCGCCAGGGTTTCCTGCCAGCAGCCCGGATCGCCGCCGAGGAGGTCCGTCGGCTGCAGCTTGGGACCGCTCTCCAAGTGGGCCTGCAAGTCGTCCAGCGCCGCCTCGACCTCGGCCCGCAGGGGCTCGCTGTCGGCGGCGCGGCGTTGCGCCGAGAGCCGTACCACGGCGGCGAAGCGGCGGCCGACCTCGAGGCAGACCGCCAGCCACACCAGGTCCGGCTCGCCGGGGCGCAGCGTCCGGGCCCGCTCCACATGCTCCAACATCTGTTCCGTGTAAGTCTGACGCTGGCGCCACTCGCTGCTGACGCTCTCCCAGGTCCAGGCGCCCGCGGCCACGTCGCCCTTGAACCGCCGAATCTCCCGCGTCACCGCCCACCAGACCCGGCTGATCGGATGTCGGCCGCTCTCCCCGGCCACCGCGTAGGCCCGCGCCATCTCCGCCCCGGCGCTCGCCCCCCACAGATGGACGCAGGCGCGCTCCAGAAAGCCGCCCTGGCCAAAGATCGCCTCCGGACGATGGACGCCCCGGCAGAGACGACCCCACAACGGCAGAATGTCACTATCCCCGGGCAGGGGCGGCACCTCGCCCCCCACGCTCCCGTGCCAGAGACACTCGGCATTCAGCAACTGCACCGGCTCCTCGTGGACCCCGCCGTTGGATAGACACACCGACTCCGCGCCGGCATACAGGTGGGCCAGAGTTCCCGAGAGATTGACCAGGTCGTTGCTGCTGTAGTTGTCACCCCCGCCAAAGGCAATGACCTGAATCCCATGGCCATGCCCGACCTCGTCCAGCGCAGCCCGCAACTGCGCGCAGCGGCCCGTGCCATCGGCCCTGAGGAACTGCTCGCGCACTCCGAACTCCACCCCGACGCGAGGCCCCAACTGGCGGCTGAGAACCCGGAAGTAGTCGACTTCCTGCTCCCAAACCTGCGGCTGATCGGGCTCGTGCATCTCCGTGTAGAGCGGACCGACGAAGGATAGGGTCAGCTCCGTGGCCGCATCGTAGGAGGCGCTACGCACGGCCTGCAGGCGCTCGCAGACCTGCCCAAACCAGTCGGCGTAGGCCCCCGCCAGCCCGCCAGCATCGGCCATCTCGTCACGGGGCCAGCGCTCCCGGCACGCCGGACAGCGGTTCAGCCAGCCCTGCCGGGCCGCACGGTAGGTCCCCGCGTCAATGTCGTGGATGTACATGAAGCCCGGCTCGACCGCGGCCACGAAACGCGCCATCTCGTCCAGTTTGGCCGCCCGCAGCCCGGCATTGGACAGACAGGTGCCATAGCGCCGACTCGCCTCCACGTTGCCCATGCCGCAGCAGTCGTAGATGGCTCCCTCGGGCCAGGGCTGGCGGTTCAGGAAAACTTGCCCCTGGTAGCCACAACGATACAACTCCGAGGTCTGGTACGACGTGCCATAGCCGCCACCGTAGCCAGCAAAGCTGAGCTTGATGCCGCGAGCGCGAGCGTAACGGTTGCAGGCTCGCATGAACTCCGCATAGCCGGGAAAACGCTCCAAAGACCAACCGAAGCCCTCAAACCAGACCTGGTTGATCTTGTGGGCAAAGCAGAAATCGAGCTTGCGCTGCAGCCGGGCCAGCGTCGCCTGCGGCCCGTCGCCCCAGTCATAGCCCCAGCGGTTGATCTCACAGTTCAGCAGCCAGTCGCTGGCGCAGCGGTAGCGGTAGGCGGGCCAGTCGCTAAGCACACAGCAGGGAAGCTCACCCGCAACGTGCAACTGCTCCAAGCTCGCCCGCGCCCGCAGGAAGCCTCCGGAGGTCAAGGCGGTGACCGTGGCCCCCTCGGGAGTGACCTCGAGCCGGTAGGCCTCAGGCCGCTGGTCCGGCTCCAGGCCCGCCGCCCAGACGGCCTGCGGCTCCAGCCGCCAGCGCACCTGCTGCGTCAGGTCCGCCACCGGCAGAGAGCCGGGCTGACGGCTGAACTCGCGGGGTGTGGGGAGAAGGTCCATGATGCTGTTCTCCGGGGCTCGTCAGGCTCGGCGCGCCCACCGCCAAACATGCTGCCGCTACCGCTCGCTTCACCGCCCCGGCCTTCAGGCGCTGCCGAGGCGCAACAGCCACTCGCGGCAGCGCTCGGGCCAGCTATCCACGGCAAAGCCGCGTGGGCGCATGCCGTAGCCGTGCCCGCCTTCAGGAAAGACATGCAACTCGGCGCGCACCCCAGCCCGCTGCAACGCCTGGTAGTAGAGCAGGCTGTTCGCCACCGGTACGCCGTCATCGCCCGTGTGTGCCAAGAAGGCCGGCGGGGTTTCCTTGGTCACCTGTAGCTCGCAGGAAAAATGGCGCGCTAGCTCTTCCGAGGGCTTCGCACCCAGCAGGTTGCTGCGAGAACCAGCATGCAGCACGCCCTCGGCAGTGAAGCTCACCACGGGGTAGACCAGCACGGTGAAGTCCGGCCGACAGGAGAGGCAGGCCAAGCCCGGATCAGATTCCGTGGAGTCCGCAAACAGGGTCGAGGCCGAGGCGGCCAGGTGACCGCCGGCGCTGAAACCGAGGATGCCGACCCGGCCGACATCCAGGCGCCACTCCTGGGCCCGCGAGCGGAGCAGCCGCAGGGCGCACTGAGCATCGCGCAGCGGCCCGTAGGGCTGACAGCGCGGGCCCGGGGCCGGATTCGGACTGCGGTACTTGAGCACGAAACCCGCGACCCCAAAGCCGTTGAGCCAGCGTGCGATGTCGTGCCCTTCCTTGTCGATGGCCACGCCGTGGTAGCCGCCCCCGGGGCAGATCAGCACCGCCGCCCCCGTAGCCGTGGCCGCCGGAGCCGGGTACGGCGTCAGGGTCGCCACCGTGATCTGGGAGATGAAGCGGTCCAGGTAGTCGGGGCCGCGCCCGTCGTCGACCTCTGGCACGTCATTCGGCTCGGAGGCGCGTAGCGGCAGGGCGGCCGGAATCTCGGCCTTGCGTTCCGTGGCCAGGGTGAAGGGCGGTAGGTTCATCGTCTGGGATTCCTGTTCGTCGCAGAGACTCTGGGGCTGGCAGCAAACATCATGCCCGGATCGCGCCGGTCAAACGCCTGGGCCAACGGGGTGCATAGACAAAGAATGGACCCTCGCCTACGGCTTGCCCCCTTCGCCCGCCAGGGCGGCGAGCACGGCCCCCACCATGAAGACGATGCCGTTCCGCAACGCCGTGTCGTTGAAGTCGAAGCACTGGTTGTGTAGCGGCGCGCAGGTCTCGCCCATACCCAGCAGGAACATGGCGCCAGGGTAGTCCCGGATGTAGTAGGCGAAGTCCTCGCCGCCCATGGCCGGGTTCTTCAGGTCGACCCAGGCCGCGGCGCCCAAAAGCGTCTCGGTGACGCGGCGACCGAGGCTCACGATGTCGGCCGCGTTGACCGTGGGGATGTAGGAGCCCGAATAGCGGAATTCGTAGCTGGCGCCCATGGCCTCACAGGTGCCCTTGATGAGGCGCTCCATGAGGATGGGCAGTTGGCTGCCGACGGCCTGGTTCAGGCAGCGGGTGGTGCCCTCGAGTTCGGCCGTGTCGGGGATGATGTTGCCATTGGTCCCGGCGCTGATGCGGCAGATGCTGACCACCGCCGCTTCGAGCGGGCTGAGCTGCCGGGAGACGACCGCTTGCAGCGCCTCGATCACCCGCGCGGCGGTGAGGATGGGATCGACGCTGTCGTCCGGCCGGGAGCCATGCGCGCCCTTGCCGCGGATGGTGATCTTGAAGAACTCCGCCGCCGCGAGGATGGGGCCGGGCCGGGAGCAGATGGCCCCCACCGGGAGCCCCGGCCAGGCATGCAGGGCAAATACCGCCGCGGGCGTTGGGTCGAGCAAAGCCCCCTTCTCCACCAGGTCGCGGCCCGCGGCGACGATCTCCTCGCCCGGCTGGAAGACGAAGCGCACCGAGCCGCGCAGTTCGGCCTGCAACCGGCACAGCACCATGGCCGTGCCCAGGAGCATCGCCGTGTGCCCATCGTGGCCACAGGCGTGCATCAGCCCCGCATTCCGCGACTGATAGGACAGCCCGGTCTGCTCCAGTAAGGGCAAGGCGTCCATATCGGCCCGTACCGTGACATTCGGGCCGGGCTGGGGTCCTTGCAGCAGCGCGATCACGTCCGTGCCCAAGATCGGCGGACGCGGCTGCAACCCCATCGTCACCAGCGCATCTCTGACGAGGGCTGAGGTCTGGGTCTCCTGCAGCGCCAGCTCGGGATGCTGGTGCAGGCGGTGCCGTATCGCGGCGATCTCTGGCAATACCCCCGCCACCAACTCAGGCAGGCGCCGAGCGAGGTCTTCAGTCGAGGTCATGCTCCACTCTCCTGCTTGCCGCGCGTAAAGGTGAATACGTAGATGTCGCCGTGCGGGTCCATGGAGGACGTAAAGCCGGCCTGCTCCAGCGCCGTGCAGGCGCGCTGCAGGTTCCGCCGACCCGGGTCGGCAAAGAGCAGCAGGCCGCCAGGAGCGCAATAGCGCGTGGCGCACTGGACGAAAGGCGCCACCATGTCGTCCTCATAGATCAGGTCGCTGCCGAACACGATCTCAAACTCCCCAGGCAGGTGCGGCCGACGCCAGTCCAGGCGTTCGTAGCGGATACGCTCCAGGCCGTTCTCTCGGGCATTGGCCAGGAAGAACGGGCCGTTGTGCGGGTGGAAGTCGGTGGCCGTGACCTCAGCCCCCAGCCGGGCCGCCACCAGCGATGGCAGACCCAGGCCGCAGCCCAACTCCAACACCCGGCGCCCGGGCCACAGCTCGGGCCGGGCTGCCATGGCTTCAGCTAGCGCCTGCGCGGATTCCCACAGCCGGGTGTAGTAGGGAATCTGGGTCGTGTCATCCGGCGCGGTCTCGACGTAGTACTCGATCGCCTCGTCCATGCTGACAATGACGCACAGCCGCAGCGACAGAGGCCCAACCCGGACCTCTTCGAGGCTGGTCTTGAACTGCGGCCCGACCTCAGCAGGCACTGTGTATGGCTGACCCATGGAATCCCTCTGAGTGCGGGGCTTGCCGCGCGGGCTGAATATAGGCCGCGGCCCCGCCTGCGGCAATCGCGACCGTGGAGCGCGGGCGCGGAACGGGGGCGGGGACTGGACCAAATAGTCGAGCCTCAGTTCCTCCAGGCTGGCCCGGACCACACGGGTCAGTTTCATCTCGGTTTTCTTGACCTGTGCAATACGGAAGTCCGCCTGGAGCGCTGAAGGCGCGCGGCCATACCAGCCCAGGGCAACGCCCTGGGAATTAGGATAGTTATGGGCTTGAGCCCTGTAGGGGCGAGCTATCTACCCTAGGTTCGCGCTGAGGTCGCATAGGCCGCCCCTTCAGGGCTCAATCTGTGGGGTGAACTGGTACCCAGGGCGTTGCCCTGGGCGCCCAAAGCGCTACTTTGGGGCTGAATACCTCGGCCCATCCTTATTGCACAGGTCGGGTTTTCTTGGATGTGCAGGAGGCCCTTGAGCCCTCAGCGATCTTCTGCACCCCGGAACGCGCCGCCTGCACCATCTGATCCTGGGTCCGCGACCGCCGATCGTTGTAGCGCTCGCAGAACGCGACCGTCACGTCTATACTTGTTGTACGGGTCCGAGGTAGGCCGATTCGGGCCAGGCGAAGCCCCAAGCGGAGACAGATCATGCCAGTACGACTGCAGACACCCCCGAGAAGCCGGAGCGCTGGACGATGGACGCTGTCGGCATGGCCGACGAACTCCAGCGGCCCCTGGCCAACCCTGGCCACGGCGGTCGCCATCGTGGTGCTCAACACCCTGGGAGCATGCACAACCATGGCCCAGAACGCGACGGACGATGGCATGGCGCTGGTGGCGGCCGGGCCCTTCACCCTGGGCAGCGCCGGCAAGGCGGTCGACGAAGACGCCGCCGAGAGGCCGGTGCAGACCCTCGACCTGCCAGCCTTCCGCCTCGACCGCAATGAGGTCACCACGGCCCAGTACTGCCAATTCCTCAATGCCACGGGCAAAGAGCAGGATGCCCAGGGACGCGCCTGCCTGGGACCGGCACGCCTGCTCTCCATCGCCAAGGCGGATGGCGCCTGGCGCCCCACGCCGGGCCGGGAGGCCTTCCCCATGACCGGGGTGACCTGGTACGGCGCCGCCGCCTACGCCGCCTGGGCCGGTAAGCGCCTGCCCAGCGAAGCGGAGTGGGAGAAAGCGGCACGCGGCACTGACGCCCGTAAGTTCCCCTGGAGCAACACCCTGGACTATGACAAACTGCGTTTTGGTCAGGACAAACTCGGCCCCGTGGGCAGCAAGCCCGAGGGCGCCTCGCCCTGCGGTTGCCTCGATATGGTCGGCAACGCCTGGGAATGGACCAGCTCCGCCTTCCGGCCCTACCCCTACGTCGCCAGCGATGGCCGCGAAGACCCCGCCCTGGCCGAACGCCGCGTCGCCCGCGGCGGCAGTTGGGACGGCGAACCCCACATCGCCACCACCACCTACCGCTTCCGCCCCGAGCCCACCCTCGCCTACCCCTTCCTCGGCTTCCGCTGCGCGAAGTCCGCAGAGTAGGAGTGAGTTCCGATGGAACCCTTGGCAGCCAAGCTTCAGTCCGCGGTGTCGGCGCTGCGGGAACTGGGTGCGCGACGGGTACTGCTCTTCGGCAGCTACGCCTCTGACCCGGAGCACGCCCGCGATCTCGACCTGGCCGTGGAGGGCATTCCGCTGGAGCGCTTGGGAACCGCGGGACTGGAGTGCTACCGACGGTTGCGCGTCCCGTTGGACTTGGTCAGCCACGAGGAATCGCCGGCGTTCTTCGACCTGATCGCACAAGATGCAGTAACCCTCTATGAACAACGATAGGCTGGCGAAAGAGATCCGCTTCGATCTTGACGCCTTGCGGCAGACCGCCGAGCTGGCAGCGCAGTTGCTGCAGCATGCACGACAGGAGCAGGAGCCGTGGCTTGCCGCCGCGGCTGCCAAGTACATTGCCGACGTGTTCATGGGTGTCGAGAACCTCTGGAAGCGGCGGTGTCGGCGTCTTGGCCAGTCCGTCCCAGATGGCCCCACCTCCCACTACGAAACGCTGCTCGCCTTCCTCTCCGACCCGGAATTGGGGGGAAGACTCCCTCCAGACATGGAAGGTCGACTCGGGAACTACCTCCGCTTCCGGCATCGTTTCGTGCATGGCTATGGCGTGGGAGTGACGTGGGCCATGGTCGAGGAACCCCTTCGCCTCATCCCCGATACCGTCACTCAACTATGCCGCGTCTGGGAGCCGTGGCTGGCAAGGCAAGAGGGGGCTCCCGGTGACCGGCAATAACGCGCTTGAGCCCGCTGGGCTGGCGTACTATCTTCCGCACGACTGAAAGCAAGAACCGGAGGTGATGCCTGATCTGATCCGACAATGATGTGTACAACGTCCGGCGGCGCCTTGCCGCCGAACTTCATCTGTTGCGTTCATTCGCAGTTGTTGTCTCCTCTGAAAACTACGACCTTTCGAGAGACAGAGACAGCACTGCGAGGGGCGCGCCCACCTGGGCGCGGCTCCTCGCACGTGCTTCTGTCTCGGGGTGTCGTAGCCCTTCAGGGGAGGCGCGAGCTTGGAGTTCGCGCCCTCTCTTTTGGGGCGATCCCCCGGCGCAAGCACACCCGCTTACGCCTCTCTCCCCAGACCAGCAGGTCGCGCGGACTCCGCAGACGGGGAGTCCGTTCTTGGCCCTTCTCGAAGACATCGCCTATATCGGCAGAGCCGCGGCAAGGGGAGACGCCCATGCAGCGGCTTAGCGAAGCAGAGAAGCTTGACCTGCTCCGCCGGATCCAGGCGGGGGAGCCGCTGCCGGAGCCTTGGCGCGAGCGGCTGTTCCCGGCCAGTGGCCGTACCGCCGAGATCGGCAAGGAGTACCAGCTGGTCTACGAGGGCAAGGCGCGGCGCGAGGAGGTTCTGGCCAATACCCCGGCGGCGCCGTGGCAGCTCGTTCGGCGGTTCTGCACTGAGCAGGCCCACGCAGATGGCTGGCGCAACCTGCTGGTATGGGGCGACAATCTGCTGGCGCTGCGCGGACTGCTCGCCGACCAGCAGGGGCCGGACCGGTACGGCACCAAGGGCAGGATCAAGCTCATCTACATCGATCCGCCCTTCGCCACGCGGCAGGACTTCATGAAGGACCGCGAGAAGGCCTACCGCGACAAGGTTCTCGGCGCCCAGTTCATTGAGTTCCTCCGCAAACGCCTCATCCTCCTGCACGAACTTCTCGCCGATGACGGCTCCATCTACGTCCATCTGGACACCAAGAAGAGCCATTACATGAAGGCCGTCTTGGATGAGGTCCTGGGGGAGGAGAACTTCCAGAATGAGATCATCTGGGAACGGACCAACGCCCACAACATGCCGACCAAGACGTTCGTCCGTTCCCAAGACACCATCTTCTTCTACACCAAGTCCGAGACGTTCACTTTCAACAAGCAGTACCAACCCTATGGAGAGACGCAACTTGGGCGTTTCCGACGGGACGAGGATGGTCGGTTGTACACAGGACGGGACCTAACGTTCTCGACCGTGAACAAGGCCCGGCAATTCGAGTGGCGCGGTGCGACGCCTCCGCCTAACCGCTCCTGGGGACTGAATCGCGAAGGGCTGGAGGCGCTCTGGGACAAGGGACTCATCCTTAGGAGGAGGGACGGGGCACCCCGACTAGACGGATTGAAGGCCTACTTGGAGGATCTGAAGGGCAAACCCCTAACCACCATCTGGAACGACATCGGGCGCGTTGGGAACACAGCAGGTGAACGCACCGACTACCCGACCCAGAAGCCGGAGGACCTTCTCGCCCGCATCATCCGCGCTTCCTCCAACCCCGGCGACATCGTCTTGGATTGCTTTGCCGGGAGCGGGACCACGGCGGCGGTGGCGGAAAAGCTCGGTCGGCGCTGGATTGCCATGGACTGCGGCAAGCTCGCCATCTACACCATCCAGAAGCGGCTCTTCTCGCTGACCACAACCGTCGGTGCCGGCAAGAAGGACGAACGCGCCGAGCCGGAGCGCATCGAGGACTGGTCAGCGCACCTGAAGAGCGCGCCGGGCGTGCTCCTGATCACGGAGAAGGCCCGCAAGGGCGAGTGTGAGGTCACGCTGGAGCTGCTGCACGACCTGGCAGCGCTGGTGACCAAGCACGGCCTGTTGAAGGCGGACTCCGCGCTCGCGCTCGCCTGTCCAGAGGAGAAGTTGCGGATTCCGCAGGACAGTCTCGAAGACACTGAGGACGGCCCCGGCGCCAAGCGGCTGGTGGTGAACGGTGTCGAGTTCCGCATCTCGTTCGTGGCGCCGCGCGAGAGGCCGGAGAAGGACCAAGAGCTCCTGGCCAAGGAATTTGCGCTGTACCGGGCCGGGGTCTACGACATGGCGGCGATCCGCGAGATGCCCTGGGCCGAGTACCGGCCGTTTGTGCTCAAACTCTTCGGGGTGCGCGAAGAGGTGTACCAGCGTTACGGCTTCACGCTCGATGGCTACCTGAACACGCACTCAGTCCACCTCTGGAACTACCCCGACAACAAGAAGTTGACGCTGGACTACGCATACGTCGATGAACTCCACCGACTGCTGCGCGGCAAGCCGGGCGAACGCTTCTACAGCATCGCGCCGGTGGTGGCCATGGACTTCGCCGAAGATGAAGTCGTGCGCGAGCAGACGACCTACGTCTTCCTCAAGGTGCCGCTCTCGGTGCTGCTGCGGCTGCTAGAGCGCAAGGCCCCGGCGGCGCTGAAACAGCCGACGCGCGAGGAGGACGTCAACGAGGTCATCGACGCGGTGGGCTTCGACTTCATCTCGCAGCCCCAGGTGAAGGTGGTGGCCAAGCACGACCGGCGCGAGGACGAGCTGTTCGCCGACTGGGTGATCGAGATCGAGGAGTTCCGCGCCCAGACCCTGGCCACAGATCCTGAGGACTTCGCCAATTTCGAGACGTTCTCGATGGCCATGGTGGATCTCGACTACGACGGGGACGTGTTCCGGCTGGGTCGCGTCTTCTGGGCCGAGGACCTGCTCCAGGAGGCTGGCGGGCTGGAGCACGCCGAACGCCTCACTCTGCGGATACCGGAGCGCGAGTTCACCGCCGACCGTCTGATGGTGATCCTCTGTGACCGCTACGGCAACGAGAAGAC
>CAILKC010000229.1 GCA_903834675.1 uncultured Victivallales bacterium
AACGCGGCCTGGTCCTGCCCCCGGAATACGCGGCAAAGGCACAGACCGTACAGACCAAGGATCCCTAATGCAGATTGAAACACAAATACAGGGAAATCGCGCGGTGCTGCGCCTTAAGGGGCGTCTCGACGCCGCCTGGGCAGAGCACTTCCATAGCGCCGTCCGGGAGGCCCTCCGCGACGGCCATCACCACGTCCGCATCGACGCCGCCGGACTGGAGTACCTCAGTTCGGCCGGCATCCGCACCCTGCTCAGAATCCAGCGCGAACTGGCCGCCGTCAAGGGCTCCTTCGGCATCAGTAGCGCTTCCGCTTTCGTGGCCGACACCCTCCGCCTCTCCGGCCTGCAACTGTTGCTGCAGCCCGACGCCGAGCCCACCGAGGCGAGCGCCATACCGACCCCGGCCCGCACCTCCGCCGACCCCGTGCCAAGCCTGCCGCGCAGCCCTTGCGACAGCCACCCTCTGGCGCCACAGGGGCGAATCACGGCTCGCCTCGGCGGCGCCTGGAAGCCCTGGCAGCCGGTGCTCGATGCCGACGTCGTGGACCTCCCTTTTCCCCGCGCGGTCTTCGCTTTGGGCATCGGCGCGGCGGGGCGGGACGTGGCCGACGCCCGCAGCCGCTTCGGCGAATTCGTCGCGGCGGCCGGTTGCCTGGCCTGGTTGCCTGGCGATGGGGCGGACACGCCCGACTACCTCGAGCAGACCGAGAACTTCGTGCCCCGCCTGCATGCCATTCAGGCGCTGACCGGGGAGGGCGCATTCTCGCACCTGCTGCGCTTCCGGCCGCAGGAAAAAGGCGATTCCATCACCCTCGCCGAGCTGTTCTTGCAGGTGTTTGAAACGACCCACGCCAACGCCGCGGCGATGATCATCCTGGCCGAGGTGGAAGGCCTCGTCGGCGTCGCCCTGGCGCGCTCCCCCGGCCTCATCCAGCCGAGCGACAAACCCGGCGATTTCCCCGATGTCCGCACCTGGCTGGCCTTCTGCGGCGAACGCCTGCACCGCCAAACCCTGGCCCTCGTCGTCGCCTTCGCCAGCCGCGATCCCGCCCACGCCGCCATCCCGCAGCTGGCGCCGCTGCCCTCTCACCCCGAGATTCGAGCCCATGCGCATGCGGTCGTCCTGCCCTTCCAGCCCCTGCCCCAGGGCCTCCTGGAGCTTGAGCCGGCCGTGCGTGCAGTGTTCAAGGACAGCGAACCCCGCGCGCTGCTTCATCTCATCGAAGACGACCGGCCCGCCATCGGCCTTGGCCAGAGTGCCTTCATCCGCGGCGCCTGCTGGTGTGCCCCGCTGCAATTCTCAACGGAGACCCCATCATGACCCTGGTTATCGGCGCTTTCACCATCGGGCTGATCCTCTCGCTGCTGTCCATGGGCGTGTGGATCAGCTTCCGCGTCCTGCGCTACTGCGACATCACCGTGGATGGCTCCATCACCCTGGGCGCCTCGGTCGCCGCCGTACTGCTGGTGCGCGGCTGGTCGCCCTGGACTGCCACCCTGGCGGCCACCCTGGCCGGCGCCGCGGCCGGCTTCGTCACCGGGGTGCTCCACACCCGCTTCCGCATCCAAGAGCTGCTCTCAGGCATTCTGGTCATGACCGCGCTCTACTCCATCAACCTGCGGGTGATGGGTCGCAGCAACGTGCCGCTGCTTAACGTCGACAACCTGGCCACCCCCATCGCCGGCCAGCTCACCCGCCTCAGCGGCGGCGCTGACAGCATCCCCCTGCTGGGCTGGTCGGTGCCCATTCTCGATGCGGCCATGCTCATTACCGTCCTGCTGATCACCATCGCCGTGGCGCTGCTGATCCACCACTTCCTGCTCACCCACATCGGCACCGCCGTGCGCGCCACCGGCGAAAACGCCCAGATGGTGCGCGCCCAGGGCGTCAACCATCAGGCCATGATCGTCTTCGGCCTGGCCTGCTCCAACGCCCTGGTCGGCATGGCCGGCGCCCTGCTCGCCCAGTACCAGGGCTTTGCC
>CAILKC010000230.1 GCA_903834675.1 uncultured Victivallales bacterium
CGCGCGGCAGAGGGCCGCGTCCGCGGCCCGTCGACGCCGCTTTCACTGTCGGCGGTACGACGGCGGTCGTTTCTTGAAACAGCCCTGCCTCCTGACGACCCCATCCAGCGCTGCAGCGACCCCGGCCAAACTCCCAAAGCCGGGCCTCAAAAAACGACCTGTGCAATATGGGAGCCCGTCTGGAGCGCTGAAGGCGCGCTGCCATACCAGCCCAGGGCAACGCTCTGGGAATAGAATGGTTATGGGTTTGAGCCCTGTAGGGGCGAGCTATCTGCCCTACCTTCGCACCGAGGTCGCATGGTCCGCCCCTTCAGGGCTCAATCTTCGCTGTGGACGGGTACCCAGGGCGTTGCCCTGGGCGCCCGGAACGCCCCTTTGGGGCTGAATACCACGGCCCATCCTTATTGCACAAGTCGTCAAAAAAGACGGGCGCAGCCCTTGACAAGCACCCTTTCGACAGGTTATCATGTAGGGATGATTATCACCTGATAATCAAGCTTGGAGAGAAGATGCCGAAGCAGGACCAAGGCGCTAAAGCAGGCGGGGGCGAGGCCGGGGAGGCAGTGGTTGCCTCGGCGTTGCCCTGGTCAGAGCTATTCCGACAGAAGCGTCGTGAGGCGGGGCTGTCACAGCAGGAACTGGCCGAGCGCTGCGGGGTGAAGCAGAGCGCGATCAGCGGCTTCGAGCGGCATGGGAGCGAGGCGCAGGCGCTGTCGGCGGAGAAGATTCGGCAGGTGGCCGAGCTGTTGGGCATCGGGGTGGACGAGGGCCAGCTAAAGGCGCGGTCGCGCCTCGCCCGTCTGGCGCTGTACTACTGCCCGAACAGCGAGTGTCCGAGCGCCGTAGTCTACCCGCTGGGGGCGCAGACCGCCTACCGGCCACGGTTCATCCGCGCGGAGGCCGAGGTCCGCCTGTTCTGTCCGGACTGCGGCGAGATTTGCGAAGTTCGCTGTCCTGAGTGCCGCGCTCCCCTCTCTGAACGCTTGCGGGGGGCCTTCTGCCCGGAGTGCGGCAACCCCTATATCGTCGGTGAGGCAGTAGATGAACAGGACCTGGCCCGGCGGGAAGCCCGGCGCTTGGCGTTGGCTACGGCAGCGGTCGTGGCCGACTTCCGGCATGCACGGGAACGCGGTACAGGTAGTGACTGAGAGCGGCGCGCCGAGAGTCGACGGAACCAGCTTGAGGCAGAAGGAGACACGCTGATGATGGAGGCGATTCGGGCAAGCGAGGCGAGGTTGGAGCGGACGGCCATGCTGGTGGCCGCGGTGCTGCGCTTTGTGGCGGAGGTGACGGACCGCGAGGTCCTCTCCAGGCTGGGCCCGCGCGGGATGGTGGCCGTGACGCTGCCGCTGCTGGCGCTGACCCAGTCGGTACTGCCGCACTGGGGTCTGCTGGGCGGGGCCTCGTTGCCGCTGATCTGGTGTGCGGTGTGCTACTACATGCTGCGCTTCCGCCTGAGCTTCAGCCTCACCGCCGCCATCGGGGGCGCCTTGCTGGCCTGGCTGGCGTCGCGCACCTCCTTCTGGTCGGCGGGGGGGCCGCTGTTGGTGGCGGCGCTGGCAGGCAGCGTCCTGCGGCGTTGGCTTTATGCGGAGTTCTGGCCCGCCTACGCCTTTGCCTGCGGCCTCATGGCCCTCTGCATTCCGCTGCTGGCGGTCGTTGCCGGTATCATGAACCCGATGCGCGGCTTCGGGGAGTTCCTCGGTACGCTGGTGCTGGCGCCGTTCGTCGGGACGGTGATGTTCGTGCTGTTGGAGGGCGTACGTCAGCGCATGGGCATCAAGATAGACTTTCCCGAGGAGAGCGAACCGGACTTTGACCGCGCTTACCTGTACCGGCCCTTTGCCTCGCGGTGAGCGGTTGGCCGCAGCGGCTCGGAGGCAGGAACGCGCATGACACAACCTGGTTTGCTGATGGGCGTTGATCTGGGCACGACCGCCCTCAAAGCGGCGGCCTTTGACGCCACGGACGGCGCGCTGCTGGGCAGCGCCAGCCGACGCCTGGAGACACGGGTCGACGCCGCGGGCGCCCGCGAGCAGGACGTGGGGGCCTTGCGCCAGGCCATCGGGCAGGTCTTCGCGGAACTGCGCGCCACCCTCGGGGAAAAACGTTGGGCCGCCGTCTGCGGCATCGGCCTGGCCGCCCAAGGCGGCAGCGGGGCCCTGCTGCGCCGGTCCGACGGCACCCCGCTCACTCCGTTGATCCTGTGGAACGACAGCCGCGCCGCGGCACTGTTACCCGAGGTCGCCGCCGCCCGTTCCTCGCACTACTGGCGCGAGCTTTCGCAGCGGCATGGCCCTGGAATGGGGCTGGCGCGCTTGCTCTGGCTGCAGCGACAGCGCCCCTCTAGCCTGGGGCCGGGGGTGCTGTACGCCGGCGCCGGCGAGGTGGGGTACTTCCTGATGACCGGAGTGTGGCGCCAGGATGCGTGCAATGCCTTGCAGATGGGCTGCTACCATGTCCTGGAAGACCGCCTGGACCCCGAGCCGCTGAGCCTGGTGGGAGTCGGGCTGGAGCAGGTCGCGCCCCTGCGCGCCGGGCATTCAACGACGCCCTTGAGCCCAGCCGGCGCAGCGCTGCTTGGCTTGCCGGCCGGACTACCGGTGGCTGGTCCGTACATGGATCACGAGGCCGGTTACCTGTCTGCCGCGGGCGGCTTTCGGCGTCCCCTGCAAGTCTCGCTGGGTACGGCCTGGGTGGGCAATTTCGTGATGCCGGGGCCGCGTTCGGGCTGGTCGCCGGTGCAGTTGGTCATCGCGGCGCCGACGCCAGGCACGGGCAGCTTGGTCATTCAGCCCTTACTCAGCGGGAATGTGAGCTGGGACTGGGGCCTGAACTGCTTTGTGGACTCGGACCACCGCGCGGCGCTGACCCAAGCGGCTGGGCTGTTTGCGGAGCGTCTGCTGCCGCCCCCGGGCATGACCTGCATTCCCTGGCTCACCCAGGCGAGCCCCTGGGCCCCGGGCGCACAGGGCGGCGGAGTCTTTGCCGGAGTCAGCCCGCAGGCCCGTCCAGAGGATTTCGCCCGGGCCCTGGCGTTAGGCCTGTGCTGCGAGTTCTACCGGGTATTCCGCGAACTCAAAGAGCGCAACGTGGTTGACGGCGTGGTCCTGGGCGGTGGCGCCAGCAAAGGGGCCTTCTTCCGCACCTTGATGGCAGCCCTGTTCGCGCCCTTGCCGGTGGTGCTTTGCGCCGACGAGGATGTCGGTGGCGCCCGCGGCTCCCTGACCGCCTTCTCGGAGGCGGTGTCGCGTTCGCTGTCGCTGCCGGTCGCCGCGCCCGCCGAGCCCACGGCGGCGGACATCCGTCAGCGCTACGACACCTACGCCGCAACCTTCGCCGCAACCTATGGCTGGCATGCCCTCGGCGCGCCCTACCGGCTGACCGATTGATCCCCTTCCCTAGGCCTTGGACCGGCGCGGCCGCGGCGCTATGGTGTGCGGCGTCGGGCCGCTTCCGGCCCGCGTTGTCCGGCAACCCCCGTAGTGAGGCGAGGAGTTCATCCCATGGTCAAACTTGGCGTGATTGGCTGCGGTGGGATCGCGACCCACCAACTCAGTACCGTCTGGCCCGAGAAAGCCTTCGAGCTGGTCGCCGGGGCGGATATCCGGCCGGGACAACTCGACCTCTTCCGCGAGAAGTTCGGCCTGCAGCGTGGCTATGAGGACTACCACGAGTTGCTGCGCGACGACGGGGTCGAGGCGGTCATGATCTGCACGCCCACCTGGTTGCATGCCGAGATGGCCATCGCGGCGGCCGCGGCCGGCAAGCCGACCTTCCTGCAGAAGCCCATGGCCATGTGCTCCTACGACTGCTACCGGACGATGCAGGCCTTCGAGAAGGCGCAGGTGGGGCTCCAGATCGGCTTCGTACGGCGCTTTGACAACGACTGGGGCACGCTCAAACGGGTGGTTGACTCCGGCGAATTGGGTCGGCCGCTGGTCTGGCGCCAGTTCGCCGGCAGCGCCGCTCCGGCCCGGCCCTTCTTCATGAACAAGATGGAAGGCGGCGGCCCGATGATCGATGGCATGGTCCACAACTACGACTTTGCCAGTTACTGCTTTGGCGAGCCGGTCTGGGTCAAGTCCAACCCGGCCAAGATTCGGGCCGATGTGACCGCCTGGGATACCGGCACCGTCCTGATCGGCTTTGAGCATGGCGACCAGACCGTGGTCTCCTGGACCTGGGGTCTGCCCGAAGGCGTGCGCACCAGCTCCGCCACCGAGGTCCTGGGACCGAATGGGGTGCTGTTCTTCCCCGGCAGCTTCGACGCCAAGAAGGCCGAAGGCAAGATCGATCCCCAGACCGAAAGCGCCTACCTCATGATGTTGAAGGGCGGCGAGGAGAAGATCATTCCCTTCACGCGCAATAATATGTTCAAGGAAGAGCTGAAGCACTTTGCCGAATGGGTCGCCGCCAAGGGCACCCCGCGCGTCGGCGCCGATACCGGCCTGCGCTCGACCCGGATTGCGGAGTTCGCGCTCAGCGGCGGCGGCCTATTCTGAGCCGCCCGGCAGCTCAAGGGGCGCGGGGCCGCAACACGAGGTAGGTGGGCAGGCCGAGGACATGGTAGTAGTCGAGGGCGCCGCGCACGACCGGGTCGTTGACATCATCGGTTTGGATGGCAATACGGGTGTAGGCGCCGAGAGCCTGGATCACCTCCGGGTCTTTGAAGGTGGTCTTCTTCATCTTCATGCAGCTCTTGCAGGTCAGCGCCCAGAAATCCAGGATGACGGGTTGCTGGCGGTCGAGGGCCTGGCGCAGACCGGCGCCGAGATGGGGATTCCAGCCGTCGGCATCGACGCCGGCGCCCAGTTCGGCCACGGGCCGACCGGACTGGGCGGCGAACAGGCGCACGCTGAGGCTGCCGTAGTAGCCGGCAAACACGAGAATCAGCACACCGAAACTGTGCTTGATGCGGTTCATCCAGTTCCCCGGTCGTGGCAGTACGGCCAGACCCGCGCCGGCCACGGGCCACGGTAGTGCCATGCCGACCCCCAGCAGAAACGGCAACAGCAGCCCGGCAAGGTGCCCCTGAGCATAGAGACTCGTCGCCAGCAGCAGCACCCAAATCAGCACCGGCGCGACGCAGGCGCCGGCCAGCAGCGCGGCGGTCCCGCCCAGCAGAAAGATGGCCAGCGAAGGTAACTGCACGGGCCCACTGCCGGGCACTCCGCCGCGCTGAAAACGGCTGAAGTCAAGGGTCACAACGTCGAACATCGCCAGCGCGAGACCGCCGAACACGACGGCGATGAGCGCATTGAACCACGGACTCGCGTTCAGCGCTCCAAAACGGGATCCGGTCAGCACCACCACCAGACCCAGCGCCCCGTAGGCCAGGGCCATCCCCGCGCCATACAGCGCCCCGCGCTTGAAGCCGGAGCGCTGCGAGCCGGCCGTCTGGCCGGCGCCGATGATGGCAAGGTTGACCGGAATCATGGGCAAGACGCAGGGCGTCAGGTTCAGCAGCAGCCCAAGCGGGATGACAATGAGTAGCGCGGCCAGCAAACCGTAGCGCCGGAACACACGCTCCAGGAGGTTTGGGGCGGCGGCGTTCCCCGCCTCACCGCCGCGCAGCAGGCGCAGGAAGTCCTGGGGGGGCAGGTAGCCAGTGTCGGTGGCGCTGACGACGAAGCGCTCCGCCAGGGCGCGCCATTCGGGGGCCAGGCCGGTGGCAGGCGCGGGAGGCGGGGCCTTGGCCGCCAGCTCGCCCGGCCCGTCGGCACCGACTACGATTTCCAGCCGCTGGGGCATGAAGCAGACATTCTCACGACACCCCTGATAGGAAACAGCCACGGTCAACGGCCCCTCGCCCAGACCTTGAACCTGATAGGATAGGGTGACGTCGGCGTCGTAGTAGGACACCTCCTTCTCCAACAGATCATCGTACTTACGCTTGGCCGTCGGCACCGCCGTCGGCGTCAGCGTCACCGCCTGCGGACGCACAACCTCAACCTGCGTCATCTGTTCGTAGAGGTAGTGCTGGGCCGGGACGCGGAAGCTGACGCTCAGCGCGACCGGGGGACCGCGCCGCAGCGTCGTCTCGACGGCGAAAGGGTCCTGGGCGCGGAGCCCGAGCCCGGCGGACAGCCAGATCAGAGCAACTGCAGTAGACCGTCTCATCCTGCTCCCTCATCCTCAGCCACGGGCTAGCGTTGCCCTGGCCGATCAGCACTCCGCCGTGGTTTTGAATCCGCATGACTCCGACCCGTGCGAGGCCGGGACAGTTCCGCTGTTGTGGCCCAGGACTGTACTAAGAGGTGACTACTCAGGTGCAACTGCGTATCCTGCCCCAACGGGGCTGCGTACCATAGCCCAGGGTTGGCCGCGGCGTCGGCCTACCCTGGGTGAGCAAGGCAGCCAACCCCGTCTACCCCAACGGGGTTGGGTCCGGGGGCCAGGACGCAACCCCGTTGGGGTAGGAAGCCATGACCCCATGTGACCCAGGGTAGCGGCACCCTGGCCGCAACCCTAGGCTCTGAGCCACAGCCCCGTTGGGGCAGGGAAATGCACCTGAGCGGTAACCTGAGAAGCTGTGAAGAAATGCCCGCGCCGCCGTCCACAAGCCACTTTACGTGGTACATC